>JBFLWQ010000028.1 GCA_040757775.1 Thermodesulfobacteriota bacterium | reverse complement strand
AGAAGGCGGACCTTTCCATGTTGAAGATAGAGACGGACTATGATGTTTCAGAGAAGGGGCCATTCAGGACAAGGATTGAGGCATTTGTTGAGATGTTGAACAAGAAGCGTGGTCGCAAACTTTAGGAGCAGGAGGTTGTTCTATGTATACAGATTTCTTGAAGTTATGTGGGTATGAGGATGATGAACTGAAGAAGGAGATGCCCAGGATAGAAAAGGCTTTTGATAAACTTGGAATAGGAAAAGAGGATATAGTACGGGCAGAGGAAAGGGTTCAGGAAAACTTTGATACTTCGCTTAAAGGGATAGTAAAGTCATTGCGGGTATGGATGGAGGAACTGGTATCCTTGGCTCTCTGTCGGGATGAGTACAAGAAAGTAATTTATAGTGATTGGCCTCTTCCCGGTGCTATGATGATGGCAGTCCGCCATCTTTCAGATGACTTGTATACGACGAGTATAGCAGAGGTGCTGAACGTCACTATGGGCCAGATCTTTGACAAACTCGGTCCCATTCTTGAGGCAGGTGAACATGCAGGACTAGGGGTAGGGTCTGCACACTGCGCCCTATGGCAGACGCACATAGGGGCTATTAAAATGGGGATAATACCAAGACCTGATTTAATAGTTTCGCCTGGCTGGTACTGCGATCAGGCGACGGAGGCAGACCAGCTCCTGGCAGAACTCTATGACATTCCGGTTGTTTATCTGGACGGGGTTGTTGATGCCGGCTGGGGGGAGTGGCCTGATAATCTGAGTGAAAGGCGAATCCGGTATGCTGGAAGCCAGTTGAACAAGGTCTTGAAAAAGATAGAAGAGGTAACCGGTTGCACGTTTACCGAAGAGGTACGTAAAGCTGGCGTGAAGGAAAACGCAGTATTTTACACCAATTTCAATAACTTGGTGGAAATGGTGGGGCGAAGCGATCCCCAGGTTATCAGTCAGACAAACCTCAACCTTCTATACTGGATGTCCAATACCCCTATGAGAAAAAAGGATGAGGGAATAAAAGCCATAACCACACTGATTATAGAGACAAAAGAGCGAATAGACAGGGGAGAGGGCGTTGTTGAAAAGGGTGCTCCCAAGGTATACTTTGGAATCAGGCAGGCCGTTGATCCCTCTGTACTTAAAATGGTGGAGAGCCTCGGATTGTCGATAGCTGTTTGTCAGATTGATTGGTTGACCCACAAAGAGCGGACGAAAACAAAGTCAACTGAGTATGGTCAAAAGATGATGGAAGGCTTCTTCAAACGAGGCCTGTTGTATTCCTGCCAGGGGGGAATAGATTACTTCACGGAATACTGCAGAGAATGGAACGTGGACGGGTTTATCATCAGTTACCCCTATTCGTGTCGTCCGTGGGCTATTACACCCATCATGTCGAAAAAATCGATAACTGAAGACCTGGGCATCCCTTGTCTGGTTCTGGAGGGAGACTGCTATGATACCCGTAATTACAGTGCGGGACAGTCGAGAACGAGGGTTGAAACATTTGCAGAATTGCTGAAGATGAGAAAAGCCTCTTAGGATAATGAATTAAAGGATGAGATTGCTTCAGTCGTTTCACTCTTTCGCAATGACATTGTGACACAGTCTCCAAAGAGGGAGGGATGGAGTGGTTTCCATCATTCGTGGTGCCCGCCTGAGGCGGGCATGGGGGTTTCGGGTGAAATGACGGTTAACATATAATAATAGGGAACGAGGTAGTGACTATGGTAGATGAAAAGGGCTTGAATAAAGTTAAAGAGATGGAAGAGAGATGGCAGAAGAATTTTACAGAAAAGTATGAGAAGAAACTTGGAGTTAAAATACCAGAGTCTCGTACGGATTCAGGGATTCCCTTGAAGCCAGTTTATACCCCGTTGGATGTGGCGGATATAGACTACAGTGAGATTGAGATGCCCGGTTCCTACCCATATACCAGAGGGATCTATCCTCTGACGTATCAGTATCAACCATGGATGACTCAACAGATCCACGGATACGGCAGGGCTGAGGAGACGAGAGAGAGAGGTGAAAAATTAGCTAAGGAAGGCATGAAGGGGTATAAGGGAACAGTTCTCTTTATCGTTCCTGATATGGCATCTGCTTATGGTTATGACCCCGATGCCCCTGAGTCTAAGGGAATGGTCGGAATAGGCGGGACATCAGTAAACACAGAAGAAGATATTCGGATTATATGTGATGGATACGACTTGAAAAAAACGAGGGTAGGCTTTAGCACAAAGTCAACATGCCTCCCGATATTGGCTTTATACATCGTATATGCAGAGAGACTTGGTTACGAGCCGAAAGACCTCAATGGACAGAGCCAGAATCGCAGGAAAATTTCCTGGCTGGGGCAGAATACCAGGGATCACCCCCCACAGGAACAGTTGAAACTCCAGGTTGAGTTGATCAAGTACTGTGTTGAGCATATTCCTCGATGGAACCATACAAACCTCTGTGGTTATGTTCTTGGTGAAAACTGTGCTTCTCCTGCCCAGGAGATGGCATTTATGCTGTCCGAAGCCATAGAGTTAATAGAGTGTGGGATAAAGGCAGGTATTAATCCTGATGATATGATTCCCAGGTTTAGTGCCCAGATGCATATGGGAATGGATTTTTTTGAAGAGATATGCAAGCTCAGGGCGTTCAGGAAGATGTGGGCGAAGACCATGATGGAGAGATTTGGATGCAAAAAACCTGCTTCCCTGCAATTTAGGATTCATATTCACACTGGAGGCATAAACCTCACTGCCCAACAGCCTTTTAACAATATAGCCAGGGCGACCCTGCAGGTTTTGGCCTCTGTGCTGGGCGGTACACAATCGCTTCATACATCTTCCTATGATGAGGCTCTTTGGGTTCCATCGGAAGATGCCGCCATTACCTCTCTCAGAATAAACCAGATTATACTTGATGAGTCAGGTGTGCCTAAAATTTGTGATCCTCTTGGAGGCTCTTACTATGTTGAATGGCTGACGGACAGGCTGGAAAAAGAGGCATGGAAAATTACAGGGGAAATCGAAGAAAGAGGTGGGTTCACCCGATGCATGGAGACAGGGTGGCTGTGGAACCTTCTGGACCAAAGAATCAGGATGTGGAGACAGGAAGTGGATTCCGGGCAGAGAATCATTGTGGGGGTCAATAAGTACAGACAGGAAGAAGTATTGAACGTTCCTGAATTTACTATAGACCAAGAGGCTATAGAAAAGATGGTTGCTCAAAGGGTCAGAGAGTGGAAAAAATCGCGGAATCAGAATGAGGTAAAGAATGCGCTGAAAAAAGTAGAGACGGCGGCCCGTGAGTATGTGTCGGTTGACCAGGCGGGTCATCTGATGCCGGTACTGATTGATGCTGCTAGGGCAAAATGTACTCTGGGAGAGATGATGGAGGTTTTTTTTCACGTATACGGGCATGCATATCCTTGCTGAAGGGGGAATTCAATGGAAACAGCTAAAAAAGAAAAGGTCAGAGCATTATTGACACGGCATGTTTTTGAAGGCCACGATATAGGTTTGAGAACTATTGTAAACAGGTGTAAGGAGTCAGGGATAGAAGTGATATACTATCCCAGATTCAGGGAGTTCGACGAAGTTGTGAAGATTGCAGAAGAAGAGGATGTGAACCTTATTGGGATAAGCTCTTCAACAGGGGCACACCTTTATTTATCAAAGGGTTTGATTTCAAAATTGAAAGAGAAGGGTATGGTTGTGCCGGTTATAATTGGCGGCATAATCCCTGATAAAGATACCTCTACACTAAAAGAGCTGGGGGTGGCTGGTGTATTTGGTCCCGGTTCACACCCTGAGGAAGTCGCCAGTTTTATATTAAAGTTACTGGATGGACATTAAAGAAGTAACCAAAGATATTTGAAATTTTCAGATTGAAAGGATTCAAGGATTCGAGGATTCAAGGGGTCAAGTGAAAATTTAAAAGATTGGAGGTATGAAAGAATATAATGATTCACCTTACAGAAGAACAGGAGATGATACGTAAAACAGTCAGGAAACTTGCTGAAGAGAAACTTACGCCTATTGCAGTCAGGATCGATAAAACAGGTGAATTTTCCAGGGAGGTGGTAGCCCTCTTTGAGGAATACGATCTATTAAGGCTGAAACTTCCTAAAAAATACGGGGGATTAGAAACAGATCATACAACATATTATCTGGTTATAGAGGAGATCGCCAGGGTTTGTGCTTCATCCTCTATGCTGGTCGCTACACAGGGGTCGTGCCTGACTACCCTTTTAGTAAGTGTGAATGAAGAACAGGAAGAGCGATTTTTTAGCCGCCTTGGTAAGGGAAATGTAATTATGAGCTGGGTTCTTACCGAGCCCAATGCAGGGTCTGATGTAGGTTCTATGCGGACAAGGGCTGTCCTGGACGGAGACCATTACATCGTTAATGGCTCCAAGTGTTTTATTACTGCCGGGGGAGTTGCCGATATGTACACGGCATTTTTTAGAACAAGTGGCGAGAAGGGAACGAAAGGACTATCAGGATTTGTAGTGGATAAGGAGACTCCGGGGTTTAGTATAGGCAAGATAGAAGATAAACTGGGTATGCGCGGGTCTCAAACCTCGGAACTGGTTTTCGAGGATGCAAGGGTGCCCAAAGAGAACCTCCTTGGTAAGGAAGGAAGTGGCTGGAATATTCTTATCGAGTCCATAAAGGAGACCAGATTGGGTATAGCGTCTCAGGCACTGGGTATTGCACAGGGTGCATTGGACTATGCAACACGTTATTCTAAAGAGAGAGTCCAGTTTGGCAGACCAATATCTAAAAATCAAGCTATCCAGTTCATGCTTGCCGATATGAAAATACAGGTTGAGGCATCTAGGGCATTGATATATCAGACTGCTTCTATGTTAGATCGTGGTATAAGAGATATCCTTCCATATGCTGCTATGGCAAAGTGTATGGCTTCAGATACAGCCATGAGGGTTACTACCGACGCAGTACAGATACTCGGTGGTTATGGTTATATGAAGGACTATCCTGTGGAGCGGATGATGAGAGACGCCAAGTCCACCCAGATTATCGAAGGGACAAATCAGATCCAGAGAATGATTATAGCCAAATCTATGCTTGACTGATAAGTCTACCCTGAAAAGTGAAACATTAATACCAGTAGGACAGGCGTCCCGCCTGTCAAAAGGGAATTTTTCAAGATGAACTAATAAGATTCTGCCATATGAAAAATTCCCTAATTAAAGTAATAAATTATGCCATTTCTATATTCGGGAATCTCAAGAACCCTTCCACTGCCTCATTAAATTCCCTGGGCTTTTCCAGCATAACCATGTGGCCGGCATCCTCTATGATTTTTAGCTGAGATACCTTTATCCTTTCATTTAGATAATAGGTGTATTTTGTGGGAGCCATTTTGTCCTCGCTGCCGCATAATATCAGTGCAGGGATGCTTATTTCCTCTATCCTTTCTATTATATCGAAGTTGTTGCATGCGAAAAAATCACCATATAGAACATCTGGTCTGGATTTAAGCATCACTTTCCTTCCTTCTTCTATGAGATTTGCCGGTGCGTCTTTGGAAAATCCGAATCTGCATATCAATTCTACAGCATTATAGAAATCATTTCTGATGCTGTCGAGGATCATGGGGTTGACCCTTAACCTTGCCCCTGTACCCACCAGAAGTATACCATTCAGATATTTAGGGTATTTTAATGAAAAGTCCATGGTAATTGCTCCTCCCATGGAATGGCCTATCAGGAAACAGTTGTCTAAGGACAGTGCCTCGATTATCTCTTTCATCCATTCTGTGTAGCTGCCAATCTCTTTTTCTCCATCTCCCATTGATTTACCATGACCTGGCAGTTCAATAGCTATGGGGTTATAGTTGCCTTGAAAATGATGGAGTTGCTTCAGCCACATTTTATGACTCCCCCCGGCGCCATGGATGAACAGCAGATTTTTCCTGCCCTTAACAATCCCGGTTTTCCCGGTAAAATAATATATATCTATACTATTAATATTCAGAAAAGGCATCTGCCCCACTCCTTCTTCCAGGTTTTGTTCCCTATTATTAATATTTTTACATTCGTAAAGTCAATCATTCTTTAACTTTTTTCGACGTCTGTATTCCGATTATAAAAATCGGAAAATTTTCCGATTGACAAAAAGCTGTTATTTAATAGAATAGGTTAGTAATGACCAAGAGTCATTTGATAACTGGTAGTCAAGGAAGGTTTTCAAAATGGGTATAGCAGAGAGAAAAGAGAAGGAAAAACAGAAGAGAAGACAGGATATAATAAATGCTGCATGTGAGGTCATTTCTGAAAAGGGGCTTGGTAAGGCAACTGTGGATGATGTATCAGAGAGGGTAGAGCTGGCAAAGGGGACCATCTATCTCTATTTTAAAACGAAAGAAGAGTTATTCATGTCTATTTTTATAAAGGGGCTTGATAACTTACTGGATAAATATAGAGAAACAGCCGATCTGGATTTGAAACCTGCCGAGATGCTGGATAGGTTAGCTCTCTCATATTACCGGTACTATAAAGAGGACATTAATTATATAAAAACCTCTGCATATTTACTCCATGAGGACATTATGGATAAGATACCCCCTGAATTGTCGGATGAGATCAACAGAAAGGCAGGTATGGCCCTGAAGATTTTGAGGGGGGTAATCCAAAAAGGTATTGACCAAGGGGATTTCATAGAAGTAGACCCCCGCCACATAGCCCGTATTCTGTGGGGGTTATCTATAGGTATTGTTCAAACTACGGTTATGAGAGTTCATCTCAATGTCCCAGAAGATGATGTAAGTGAGCTTCTTGTCTCCACTTTTAATCTGGTTAAGAGAGGCTTATTACGTAATCAGAGTCGTATTTAAGGCGGGTTATTCATTAAAGGTTAATCTGATTGGAATAAGTAAGGATGTATTAAGTGATTTAGAATGGAGGAGGTAATCTATGGAAAGAGAAGAGAAGAAAATCGCTAAGGTTGGAAACACTGAAATAGATATTACAACTACAGTACGAGATATCAGAGGAGTACAAAGTCTGGTTAAGGAATGCATTGAAACGACATGGTCTGAAAACATGGTGAATCAGATCAAGGTGTGGTTAACACCCTATGCCCATGCTACAGATATTGCCGAGTTCGATAGGTTCTTGCTGGACAGATACCCACCCATCTATACGAATATCGAGAAAACTTGTAACGACTGCCCTCTGGGACCGTGCGATCTGGATAGGCTAAGGGGGATATGTGGTTTAGATTTGGAGGGATACCAGGCAAAGTTGTCCCTCCAGGCTTCCTGCAGGGGTTTGGCTACCCATCTGTCCACGTGTAGAGACCTTCTCAATTATTGTTTGAGGAAATATGGAGAAGATGCTGAGATCCGATGGGGTAAAAATGTCGCCTATGGAATGATGAATGTCAATGCATTAGTGGGTTTTACACCCAAGACCTTGGGCCATGCCAACAAGGTCGTAACCTACATAGAGGATCAGCTAACAGAACTTCTGGCATCTGCCAGCGGGGGATTCGAGGGCAATGCCATAGATTTGCAATCAAAGGCTCTTCATGGAGGGTCACTTCTCCTTTCGGCAATGGATATTACCGAGTTTTTGAAGTTCAGTTTTTTCGGCTTCTGCTGGTCTGCGGACAAAGAGCTTGCAGAGCTTCCATCCTGGCCGCCGGTCAACATTCAAACAGGCATGGGAACAGCAGATACAAACAAACCGGTTATAGTATTTCTAGGGTTCGATTTATTGCCTGCATGGAACCTGGTAAACCTTATAAGAGAAAATGGTATGGAAGATAGGATAGAGGTATGTGGCATAGGATCTGTTGGTCATGATCTGGTCAGATTCTATGATAAGGCCAAGACCCTCACTACCCCTGTGAAAACCAATCGGGTTCTCAGGATGGGAATAGCCGATGTCCTGGTGATAAGCGAAACCTGCTGTAAGACGGATGT
Organism: Thermodesulfobacteriota bacterium; assembly: GCA_040757775.1. Taxonomy (NCBI): domain Bacteria; kingdom Pseudomonadati; phylum Thermodesulfobacteriota; species Thermodesulfobacteriota bacterium. The sequence continues at coordinate 29,535 of JBFLWQ010000028.1, read as the reverse complement.
CATAGGAGAAGCAGCCAGAACAGATACAAAGGTTATCGCTACCAGTTTTAAACAGAACATGGGCTTGGCAGATAGGTCTGCGGATACTGTTGATGATTTAGCAAATGAACTGTTGAGTGGTCTGCAGGCTGTTTTGATTACCGATCCAGAAAAAGCGGCTAACGTAGCCTTTAATGTGGCCTTTAAGGTAAAAACAAAAAGGAAGGAAAATTATCTCTTATCGGAAGGGGATATAAAGAGTCAGGCAGCAAAATGCGATGAATGTGATGCCTGTTTCAGGGCATGTCCCAATAGTTTGCAGATAAGTAGAGCATTGAAAGCCGCCGCAGGTGGTGACCTTTCTCAGTTGTGCGAACTTCATCACCAGAGTATTTACTGCGGTAGATGTGAGGAGGTCTGCCCCCAGGGTATTCCTATAATAGACCTTATATTGGGTGCCTCCAAAAAGGCTATAAAAGAGGACAAATCGGTCATGAGGGCAGGGAGAGGGACATTCAGTAACCTGGAGGTAAGGGATTGGGCTATTACGGCGTTTTCCGTCCCCGTCACTATTGGAATAGTTGGCTGTGGTAGTACAAAAGGTTCTGAAATGGATGTGGCCCGTATGGCCAATGAATTCATCTCCAATAATTATGCGGTGAGCGTTTCTGGCTGTGTAGCATCTGAGATTGCCCGATATAAGGATGAAAAGACAGGTAAATCTATCTATGAAATCTACCCCGCCCTCCAGAATCCACGCTGTTTTGCAAATACCGGCGGATGCCTGACTCAATCCGAACCGTTAACTGTTACTCATTATAAGGTGGAGTACATGGGATTCAGGACGCCATACAGGGCTAACTATTCTATGCAGTCTGAGGGTGTAATGAGGTTCTCAAATGCACTGGTTATATGGGGGGCTGCCTCAGAGATGATGTACAACGTGGCTCTCGGACATGCAAGGGCCGGCATCCCTGTAATAGTTGGGCCCGATGGATTCAAATTCAAGACGTACCTTATGGGTAACAAGTATGATCGAAGCAAGTGGTGGGCTATACACGGTATGACAGGTGAGAAAAGGGAAGTTGACCCGGTGCCTGAGCATATGATAATGCCTGTGGAGACAGTGGATGAGGTCCTTGCTCTCGTTCCTAAGTTGGGTTTTGTGGTACAGGAGATGGAGGTAGCGAAGCAGAATAAACTTGCTCTCTATTTGGATTATTATCGAAAGAAATTTGGTGTTCCTCCTGACGACTGGCACCTGTATATAAGAAAAGAGGTAGAGATTCCGACGGCGAAAAAGGTTAAGTTGTTACGATTACTTGCGGAGGAGCATGGGTGGGAGATAGATACGAAAAAAGGGAGAATCATCAAAGCAAGGCATAGAGATGGCAGGCTGCTGCCTATGGAAGATTATGTTGAACAGTACGGTTTTAAATCGGGCCAGTATGTAACGTACCTGCCAAGGCTGGTTTACAAGGTAAGGAAAGACAGGATGTAAAAAGTTTGTTTATTAACCTTGTTCTCAAAAAGGAGAATTATCATGAAGAAAAGAGATCATTTAGCACGTATAAGTGTTTTGGTTTTCGTTCTGGTCCTTCTGGTAAGTATTCCCTCGCATGCTGAGGAAGTGAGGGGTGTAACTGGGGATACAATAAAGATTGGGATGATAACTGATATGACTGGCCCCGCAGCTGGGATGCTTGTGGTCTATGCGAATGCCCACAGGGATTACTTCCGGTGGATAAACGAACATGGTGGAGTCCATGGGAGGAAGATAAAGTTTGTTATTGAAGATGACAGATACAGTATACCGGCGGCATTTGCTGCTTTTAAAAAGCTTGTGTACAGAGACAATGTGCTTTGCATTTCGGGTCCAGGAGGAACAGGACAGCATACTGCCCTCTTCTCCCAGCTTGAAAAGACTAAAATGCCTTCTTTTGCTGTAACGATTTCTCCTGTAATGTATACTCCATATAAACGGTATGTCTTTACACCTGCCGGTGACTACTGGGATTTTATTGGTGTGATTTATGATTATGTACTGAATAAGATGAAGGTAAAGGACCCGAAGATAGCCATGGTCAGGCCAGACACGGAGGGGGGGAAAGTTGTTGCTGAGGGTGGTAAGAAGTGGGCAGGTTTTTACAACCAAAAGTATTATGAGGAAATTCTGGCTGTTGGGGCGATGGATGCAACATCTCAGATACTTAAGCTTAAGAAGGAAGGTGTTGATAGTATTGTGGTTGCAGCTAATACTACAGATGCAGCCTCTCTGGTATTGAGGACCTGCAGGAGATTAAAATATTCCCCAAACATATACGGCGTTCAGTATGCATGCGGTGATGAGGTAATAGAGAGTGCAGGTGAAGCGGCCAAAAATTACTATGGTATTAATGCATTTAGCATGTGGCAAGATGATACTCCAGAGATGAGAAAAATGAGAGAGATTTTTATGAAATATCATCCTGGAAACAAACCGCCAATAAACGTATATCAAATGGGCTGGTACTGGGGGATAATCATATCCGAAGGGCTTAAAAGGGCAGGTAGAGAAGTTGATGGTGAAAAGCTGGTAGATGCCCTTGAGACACTAAGGGACTTTGACACTGGAGGCCTTTGTGGTCCTGTTACCTATACCTCTAAATCCCATAAAGCCACCAATTACTGCAAGGTATTTAAGACTGACATGGAGAAGAAGATGCTTGTTGCGGTTACCGGTTGGATAAAGCCGGCTGAATGAGAAAAGGGTTGATTTTCTGTATTATGGTAATTCTCCAGGAAATGACAACTTATTCTCACGAGAAAAGGGGAGATAGAACTCGTGTGTAAAAAGGAGGAGACTATGGAGAAAAGAAATCTTTTGAGGAGTCAGATCGTTTTGGTATTTGTCTTGGCTATTCTTATGAGCGTACCTTCTTATGCCGGGGAGGTAAGAGGGGTTACTGGTGATACGATAAAGATCGGTCTGATAACAGATTTGACCGGTCCTGTGGCAATGTTTCTTGTTACCTATGCAAATAGTCACAGAGACTACTTTCGATTGGTAAACGAAGAGGGTGGTATCCACGGGAGGAAGATAAAACTCATTGTGGAAGATGATAGATACAGTATTCCAACGGCCATTGCAGCATTTAAGAAACTGGCGTACAGAGATGAGGTGCTTTGTATTTCAGGACCTGGAGGTACAGGACAGCACACTGCCCTGTTCTCGCAGTTCGAAAAGAGTAAAATGCCTTCATTTGGCATAACAATTTCCCCTATCATGTTTACTCCGTATAAACGGTATGTTTTCGCCCCTCCAGGAGATTACTGGGATTTTGCTGGTGTGGCTTATGACTACATAGTAAACAAAATGGAGGTCAATGATCCAAAAATAGCGATAGCCAGACCGGATACCGAGGGTGGGAAAGTCTTTGCAGCCGGTGCTAAGAAGTGGGCAGGCTTTTTCAACCAAAAGTATTATGAGGAAATTGTGGCTGTTGGGGCGATAGATGTTACTTCCCAGGTGCTTTGTTTAAAGGCAAATGGGATAAACAATGTTTTAGTGGGAGCTCTACCTACACCAGAGGTGGCTCTGATACTGAGCACTGGTAAAAGGTTTCAATACTTCCCCAATGTTTGGGGGATTCATTATGGATGTGGTGAAGATGCAATAGAGAGGGCAGGTGCGACGGCTAGAAATTACTATGGACTTCACGCATTTAGTCAGTGGTATGACGATACTCCAGAAATGAAAAAGGTGAGAGAGGCTTTCCTGAGGTATCGCCCAAAAAGCAAACCGCCGGTTAATTATTATCAAATGGCTTGGTATTGGGGAGTGATTATATCTGAAGGGCTTAAAAGGGCGGGTAGAGAAGTTGATGGTGAAAAGCTGGTAGATGCCCTTGAGACACTCAGGGACTTTGATACCGGAGGCATCTGTGGTCCTGTTACCTATACCCCCAAATCCCATAAGGCCACTAATTACTGCAGGATATTTAAGACTGACATGGAGAAGAAGAGGCTTGTTGCGGTTACGGGTTGGATAAAGCCGGCTGAATGAGAAGAAGGTTGATTTTCTCTACTATGGCTGATTTTGCATCGGTAAATAAAGATGGATTTCTGCCAGAAAAAGGGGTAAAAATAGAAGGATAGTAATTTACCGACTGACCTCCAAGGTAGAAAAAGCTCTTCTTGAGAGGTGTAAGGACTTCCCGGGGGATTTTTTGTTCGTAATGATGAGTTCTCTATCGATCTTTTTGCATGGAGGTAAACGTATATGTTTGACAAAGATAAAATTAAATCGCTGGAAGAAAAACTGAAAGAATGGGAAGAAAAGAGGGAAAGAAAGGCCGTAGAAAAATTGGGAGAGAGGCAGGGTTTGTTTGAGACCCATTCCCAGATACCTGTAAAACGCCTCTATACTCCTAAAGATATTGAAGCCTTCGATTATGAGAGGGATGGGGGTTTTCCTGGCGAGTATCCCTTCACCAGGGGGATATATCCTGTAGGCTATCGAAGTCGTACGTGGCAGGCGAGGCAGGTATGTGGATTTGCAACCCCTGAAGAGACCAATGAGAGGCTTAAATATCTTATAGAGATGGGAGAAACTGGTGTAACAGTGGTCTTTGACCTTCCCACAAACAACCATGCCATAGATTCAGATAACCCTCTGGCAGAAGGTCAGGTGGGGATGAATGGGTTGCCTGTGGATACGTTGCAGGATATGGAGGATGCCTTTGACGGAATTGATATAGTCAAATACCCGGTTACCCTTATTGCAAGATGTCCTGTTATGTTGTTCATGTTAATTGCCGTAGCAGAAAAGAGGGGGATAGACCTTTCAAAGTTAAGAGGTACGAGCCAGCTGGATTTTTTAACCTCATACGTAGCAAATAAGCAGGCAATCTTTCCTGCCCCTAAAGAGGCATTCAGATATTTTGTTGATATTATAGAGTATCTTGCCAGGAATATGCCTAACTGGAACCCGATGGCTATAGGTGGTTATGCCCATCGTGATTCTGGAACAGATGCCGTGCAGGAGATGGCCTTTATGCTTTCAGGGGCTATTAGCTATACACAGGCATTTCTGGATAGGGGATTGAGATTGGAGGAATTTGCCCCCAAATTTACGTTCTTTATGGGATGTCATAACAATTTCTTCGAGGAGATAGCCAAATTCAGGGCAACCAGGAAACTGTGGGCAAGGATAATGAAGGAACGATTTGGGGCAAAGGACCCCAGGGCTATGCTTCTCAGGCTTCATGTTCAGACAGACGGTAACACCTTGACAGCAGAACAGGCATTGAACAACATTGCCCGGGTAGCTATCCAGAGTCTGGCTTCTCTTCTGGGCGGTGTTAGCTCGTTACATTCCGATTCTTATGATGAGGCTATCTGCATACCTACAGAGGAGTCTGCCAGGATTTCCCTGAGGACTCAACAGATACTCCTTGAAGAAACGGGTATTGCAGATACAATAGACCCTCTGGCTGGTTCTTACTTTGTGGAGTGGTTGACCAGACAGCTGGAGGAGAGAGCTTCAAAATTGATAGAAGAGATTGATGCCATGGGTGGTATGCCGGGGGCAATAGAAAGCGGATGGCTTCAGCAGCAGATGGATGATTCGGTTAACCGTTACTGGGATGCTATAAGAAAAGGGGAAAGGACAGTTGTAGGCTTGAATAAATACAGGATTAAGGAAGAGATAAGGGTTAAGGCATTCAAAGTCGATCCGTCCTATGAGAGGAAGCAATTGGCCAGACTCAAAAAGGTAAAAACAGAAAGGGACAATGAAAAGGTAAAATCAGGTTTATCAAGTATCCAGGATGCGGTTAAAAAGGGAGAAAACATCGTACCACCGAGTATTGAAGCTGTGAAGGCTTATGCTACTCTTGAAGAGATTATGAATGCCCTCTTTGGGGATAAAGTCAGGGCGTATCGGGAGGTTATCAGGGCAAGACACAGGCAGATAGCCGTGTAACTTTACGTGGAGGAATATTAAATATGGAAAAAAGGAAAAGGGTATTGTTGGCTAAACCTGGCCTGGATGCCCATGACATGGGCATAAAGCTGATAGCCAGGGCATTGAAGGACGCTGGTGCAGAAGTGGTATACGGAGGGATTTATGTAACACCTGAAGAGATTACAAAGACTGCTGTTGAAGAGGACGTGGATATATTGGGTTTGAGTTTTCACTCGTCCACACACCTGGTGGAGGCACCAAAAATAATGAAGCTTTTGAGAGAGAAGGGTAGAGATGACTTGACAGTCGTTGTAGGTGGGTGTATACCTCTTGAAGATGTCTCTGACTTGAAGAAGATGGGAGTACAAGAGGTATTTGGATCCGGGAGCCCATTGGATGATATAGTTGATTTTATGATAAAATAAGTTATGATGGTGTCAGTTGACCGTTCTCAATTGTCCGTTGGTAATTTGCAAGCGTTCAGCTGTCAGCATTCAGAGGTCAGCTTAAGAGGTTAAAACAGTAAACTACTTACGATGACCTGGAGGTGAAAAAGTGAGTGATTCAGTAAAGGTTCAAAAAAGAGAGGATAGGAAGATAGATGGTTTAATGGAAGCATATTTCGATAAGCCAAATAGATTAACTACATGGTCAGGATTTCCGGTCAAGGATATCTATACTCCTGCTGATGTAGCAGGAATTGACTACGAAGGAAAGATAGCCAACGCAGGAAAGTACCCCTTTACAAGGGGTATCCATTCGAATATGTACAGAGGCAGATACTGGACGATGCGGGAAGCTGGTGGATACGCCAGGGCAGCCGATACCAATAAAAGGCTTAAGTTTCTAGCAGATGAGGGAGTAAGCGGCTTCAGCATCTTCCGGGATCTTCCGACCGTCTGGGGAATCGATGCAGACCACCCTATGGCTGAAGGTGAGGTTGGAGTGAGCGGGGTAAACCTTACCTCATTGAAGGATATGGAGGAACTGTTAGATGGAATACCCCTTGATAAGGTCAGTGTTGCCCTTCTCTGTGCTTCATCCCTTGCCGCCGTTATATTTTCCCAGTATATAACAGTTGCAGAAAAAAGAGGTATAGATATTGCAAAGTTGAGAGGTACCATCGCAAATGATCCTTTGCACTCTCGTTACTGTTATGGTAAGCCAAATAACCCGATAGACCTCAGCGTAAAATTGGCTGTGGACATAATAGAGTTCTGTACGAAACATATGCCATTCTGGAATACCAATTCCGTGAATGCCTATGATATGAGAGAGACTGGCATCAATGCGCCCGAGGAGATTGCCTTTGGATTTGAGATTGCAATGGAGTATATAAGAAAAGCGATAGAACGCGGTTTAGATGTTGACGATTTTGCATGCAGGATATCATTTTATTTCTCGGCTGGTATGGATTTTCTTGAAGAGATAGCCAAGCTGAGAGCTGCCAGGAGGTTGTGGGCAAAGATTATGAAGGAGAGATTTGGGGCAAAGAAGCCTGGTTCCTGGAAGTTTAGATTCGGTGTTCATACCGCCGGCTCTTCCCTGGTGCCGCAGCAGCCTTTAAATAATATTATAAGGATTACTGTTGAAGCTCTGGCTGCTGTACTGGGTGGGGTCCAATCTCTCCATTGTTGCTCTTACGATGAACCCATAGCTCTTCCTTCCGAAGAGTCTCAGCGTATAGCTTTGAGAACCCAACAGATTCTGGCTTACGAGACCGGAGTGGCAAACACCGCAGATCCATTGGGCGGGTCGTATTTTATAGAAAACCTCACGAATAAACTTGAGGAAGAGGCCGTAAAAATAATCAAAGAAATAGATGAGATAGGTGGAATGGCAGAGGCTATGAGGAAGGAGTGGGTAGACCAGAAGATAGACCATGCTGCCCTTCAACTACAGAAGGAAATAGAGAATAAAGAGCGGATTATAGTAGGTGTAAACGCCTTTACAACCGCTTCTGAAGAAAGAACCCCCGGGGGTGTACACAGGATTCCACCTGAAACAGAGAGGGAACAGATAGCCAATGTTAAAAGCCTTAAAGAGACTCGTGACCGGAAAAAGGTAAAAGAGACTATAAAGCGCTTGAGGGAAAAAGCTCAGATGGGAGAGGGCGAAAATCTTATCCCCCCCATAATTGAGGCATTGAAGGCATACGCTACAACAGGAGAGATACAGGGAACCATACGGGAAGCCTATGGATTGAGCTATGATCCCTTTGGTATAATGAAGTCTCCGTATTAATAGAGAATTCAGGGGATTTGGAAAGTCATTTTAATAATATGCCTTTCCATGGTTGTTGGTGACTCTTTTATTTTACTTCTTATTAACTACAATTTGTCACCAGAGATTCGATCCTGTTTTATTATTCACTCATAGAATAACATGGGTTTTTAATAGGGTCTTACGTATAACAACTAAAATAAAAGAGTCACCAACAATTAATATCGTCCAAACTTGATCTTCCAGATTTCGATACATTGAAAATTTTAAGGAGGGTTGTTAATGACTCTTGAGCTTACTGAAGAGCAGAATATGTTGAGAGAGAGTGTTAGAAGGATAGCGAAGGATAGGATTGCTCCCCGTGCAGCAGAGATCGATGTCACTGATGAGTTTCCCTGGGATATGGTTGACCTCCTCAGGAAACAGGGAATTCTCAATATGGCAGTACCTGAGGAGTACGGTGGCTCAGGCAGCGGCATTGTCACTTTGTGTGTAGCAGCAGAAGAGATTGCGAGGGCATCCCTTTCAGTATCAACAATGTTTATGGTCCAAACAATAGGTGGAATACTGGTTATGAGAGAGGCAGGCACTAAAGAGCAGAAAGGCTGGTATTTTCCGCAGATAATCGGTAAGAAGAAACTTGGATGCCTTTCTGTTACAGAGCCCGAGGCTGGTTCAGATGCGGCTTCCATGAAAACCAGGGCAAAATTGAACGGTAACAATTATCTGGTTAATGGAACCAAGTGCTTTATAACTCTGGGTGGTGTAGCCGATTTCTTTTCTCTATTCGCTTTAACAAACCCGGAAAAGAAACACAGTGGCATCTCTGCCTTTGTAGTGGAAAAGGATACGCCGGGATTTTCCATAGGCAAGCATGAGAACGAGATGGGGCAGAGGGGTACTGCGATGACAGAACTCATATTTGAGGATGCTGTTGTTCCGGAGAAAAATCGTTTAGGCCCTGAAGGGCAGGGCTTTAAAATCGTAGTAGGAGTGTTCAATCAGGCAAGGGTGCTTATGGCTATAGAGGCGGTGGGTGTTGCCCAGAGTGCCTTTGATTATTCCCTGAACTATGCAAAGGAGAGAATCTGCTTTGGAAAGCCCATAACCGAATTTCAGGGCATTCAGTTTCAATTTGCTGATATGTTGACCCATATAGAAGCGGCAAGGTGCATGGTATACAGGGCAGCCCATATGATTGATAAGGGGAGAGAGATTGAACTGATACCCAGATTTGCTTCTATGGCAAAGTACCTTGCAACAAAGGTTGCAATGAAAGTAACTACAGAGGCAGTTGAGATACTTGGTGGTCATGGTTATACCAAGGACCATCCTGTTGAAAGAATGATGAGAGATGCAAAAGGCATTCAGATTTACGAAGGCCCCAGCAATATTCAAAAAATGGTTATTGCCAGATCGTTGTTAAAAAATTAAGTGCTTATAAAATCATTGAAAAACAAATCCTTAACCCTTAAACCTTGAACCCTCTTAACCCTTTTTGAAATATGTTTCAATCCTACAACAAGTCAATAGAATACCTGTATGCCCTTCAGGCATCCGGCATAAAGCTTGGGCTTGCAAACATATCCCGTCTGTTAGACCTCTTAAATAATCCCCAAAAAGAATTAAAGAGTATTCATGTGGGGGGAACCAATGGCAAGGGTTCAGTTGCTGCTATGATTTCTTCTATTTTGGATAAAGCCGGGTTAAGGGTGGGCCTTTATACCTCTCCCCATTTAGTGAACTTTACCGAAAGAATCAAGGTAAATAACCGTGAGATCTCAGAGAGCAGGGTAGCTGAACTGACGGACATCGTTTATCAGAAGATTGAGGGTACTGATCTTGCCCGTGATATCACTTTCTTTGAATTTACTACAGCCATAGCTTTCCTTTATTTTCAGGAACAAGACATTGATTTTGCCGTTCTGGAAGTGGGAATGGGTGGCAGGTTTGATTCAACAAACGTAGTTAATCCCCTGGTCTCTGTTATTACCAACGTATCTATGGATCATCAACAGTACCTCGGAAAGACGATTCATGAAATAACAATGGAGAAGGCAGGGATTATTAAGAGGGGTGGCATTGTCATTACAGGAGTAACTCAGCCCTCTGTTTTTGCCTCCATTCAGGAAAAGTGCCTGCAGGATGGGGCTGCTCTCTATAGAGTTGGCAGGGATCTTAAAGGAAAAAAAATGGCAGATGGGAGGTTTAATTACTCCGGGTTGAAAAGTAGATATTCAGGTTTAAGACTGAATCTTTTGGGGAGACATCAGATTGCCAATGCCGTTACTGCTTTGGGGGCTATTGAGGTACTGAAAGAAAAGGGTGTTGAGATAGAAGATGAAGCCATTTATAAAGGACTTGAGAGTACATACTGGCCTGGAAGACTGGAAATTGTTGGAAGAGACCCTCTGATTGTCCTGGATTGTGCACATAACCCTGCGGGGATAAAGACCCTCAGGGATGCAATATCCGATGGGACTTTTTCCTTTAACAGATTGCTTCTGGTCTTGGGGATAATGATGGATAAAGATTTCAGGGCTATCATCTCAAGATTGGTTCCTTTGGCAGATAAAGTAGTACTTGCTGCACCTAAAATGGACAGGTCAGCCTCTCCTCCGGTCCTCTATGAAGAAGTTAAAAAATACCATAAAGAAGCTGAAATGGTCGATGACGTCAAAAAGGCTGTATCCCTTGCTATTTCTCTCGCTAAAAGAGAAGACATGGTGTGTGTAACAGGCTCTATATTTACAGTAGGGGAGGCAAGGGAGTTGTTTGTTGCCCATACCCTTTAACTTTAACCTGCTAACTTATATGTTTCTCTCTGTTTGATTTTTTTTTTATTGACTTTTTGGTGGGTTATAGTTTAAATCGCCGTTACACTCCATAAAGAATACATGCTTATTGTCTGAGATACCTATGAAGGGTAAATAAGAACTCTTATAGAATTTAATATAATCAAAGACTAATAAAAAGAAAGGAGTTTGGGTATGAATGTAAAGAAAGTATTTGTAGCAGCCGCATTATTGGGAATTGTTTTTTTAATAAATGCCTCTGTTGGTCAGGCAAAGGATGTCAGGGGAGTAACGGATAAGTCGGTCAAAATAGGTGTCATTCTGGATCAAACAGGACCTGCTGCGGCAATAACTGTTCCCTGCACACAAGCAATAAGAACATACATAAGGTACATTAATGATAATGGCGGTGTTCATGGAAGACAACTGGATGTAATTGTAGAGGACGACAGATACTCAATTCCCGCTACCCTTGCAGCTTATAAAAAACTGGTTTTCAGGGACAGGATATTTTCTTTTATAGGACCTGGTTCAGGAGGTTTTGTCAACATACTCTGGAGAAAGATTCAACAAGACAAACTTCCAAACGTATCTGTTGTGTTTCCCGATCTTGCTGTGAACCCTTTAAAGAGATATATTTTTACCACAAGCGATACCTATGAGGGGCAAGTAAGAGTCCTTGTTGATTATATAGTCAAAGAGTATAAACTGAAAAACCCAAGGATAGCTCTTGTTTATCCGGACACTGAAACCGGAAAGATTGATCTGAGACCTGCCCTGGAAAGGTTGAAAGGGTACAACATAGAACCTGTGACAAAGGAGGTCATGATGGCTGGTGCAATAGATGCCAGCTCACAGGTTATGAGTTTAAAGAAAAACAATGTCAATTGTGTAATTCATGTAGGACTCATTACCGCTTCAGCAATGACTTTCTTACGGGAGATGAGGAAGTTTGGATTGGAAACACCAGCCTTTCATAGCTGGGGTGCAATGCTGGGAGAAGAGATACACACATTGGGTGAAACAGCAAAGCAATTCTATTCAGTTCATGCCCTTGCTCCCTGGTATGGCGAAGGTTCAGGGGTAAAATCAATGAGGGGAATCACCCTTAAGTACCATCCGGGTACTGAAAAGCCTTATCGCGGCACTTTATACACTCATGGATGGGTACTTGCCACTGTCCTTGTAGAAGGAATGAAAAGAGCAGGGAAAAATCTAGATGCAGAAACCTTGGTGGATGCCCTTGAAACGTTGAAGAATTTTGATACTGGTGGGCTTTGCAACCCCATTACCTACACCTCTGCCAGTCATAAGGGGGGAGACTCCTGGAGGATTTACAGGTCAGACCCTGTTAAACAAAAATATGTGCCTATAACGGAGTGGAGGAAATCAGAATAAACTGGTTAATCCTTTAAAAGATAAGTATATGGAGGGAAGCTTAAAACGCATAAATTCAAATTTTCAATGGTGCAATTCTATGAGGTATTATTAGCAGAAGGGAGATTGAAGATGAAAATGGGTATGAAGTTGATTTCGGTAGTTATGCTATTAGTAAGTATCTTATTTCTCAATAATTTTGACAGCCGGGCAGAAGAGGTCAGGGGTGTTACAGATGATACAATCAAGATAGGAACAATAATGGACATGACAGGACCAGTTTGTGACAACCTTACCCCCTATGCAATAGGAGTCAGGAATTATTTCAGGTATATCAATGATAAAGGTGGAATCAAAGGGAGAAAGGTAAGGGTTCTAGTTGAAGACGACAGGTATTCAATACCAATGGCTTTTGCTGCGTTCAAGAAGTTGGTCTTTAAGGATAAAATATTTGCTGAGATAGGATTAGCAAGCCCTCAGACGACCGCCCTCCTCGATCAAATCGAAAAGAACAAGCTTCCCACAATTACATATAGTGGTATGCTTACCATGACAACCCCCTTCAGAAAGTATGTTTTCACTCATAACCTGGATTATGGAGATCAGATGGTAATGTTGATTGATTATGTTATGAAAGACCTGAAGGAAAAAGATGCACGGTTTGCGATAGCGACAGGAGATACGGTATGGGGTAAAAGAGCTATAGAGGCTTCCACAGAGAGGCTCAAGAAGTACGGGTTGAAGCTTCTGGATATTGAACTTCTTCCCATGACCCTCATAGATGCGGGCACTGAAGCAATGAACTTAAGAAAATCAAAGGCGAATTATGTCCTCACGCTCCATGGCGCTCCAGCATCGATAGCCGTGTATAATTCTTCAAAAAAATTGGGATACTTCCCTACCTTTCTGGCAGGAGACGCTTCCTGTCCTGATGTAGTTGTAGAAATGGCAAAATCTGCTTCCAAAAATATCATCGGTACATGGGGATTCATGTCGTGGTATGATGACACTCCGGGGATAAAAAAAATGAGAGAGATGACTCTAAAGTTTCAGCCAGGTAAAAAAGAACCCAACAGGCATTATTGCTGGGGTTGGGTTGCAGGGATGATCGCCGCAGAGGGTATGGAGAGAGCAGGAAAGAACTTGAATGTAGAAACCTATATAGCTGCCCTTGAATCAATTAAGGACTTCGATACGGGAGGTATAAGCGGACCAGTTAGTTTTAGTTCCAAAAGTCACAAGGGAGCAGGGTTTATGATATTCGTAAAGGCAGACTTGGAAAAAGAAAGGTTTGTTCCAATAACAGGATGGAGAAAATTTTCAGAATAAGCAAAAAAGCTCTTTCTGACGAACAGTTGAACCTATACGCCCACACCAAAACCTTTGGTGTGGGCGTATACCTTATTTAATCAAACGCCGGTGCATCACGAGAATGGCAAGCGGGAAAAATATAATAGAAAAAACTAAGAGATAACCTGCGTTCCAGAGGAGATTTATACCCACATAGCCAAAACTGAAGGATCGTGACAGGTCAACAAGATGGGTGAGAGGAAGCAGGACGGCGAGCTTTTGAACCCAAAGGGGCAGGTTGTCAATGGGGAAAAAGGTTCCACTGAAGAGGAACATAGGTGTAATGAATAGGAATATGGGCAGATTAAATATCTCAATAGTTGGCACAATACCTGTAAAAAACATACCGATCGATCCAAACGCAATACCCCCCAGAAAAGCCAGAGGTATAATTAAGAGACCATGGGGGTATGAAATGATACCGAACATGCTGATAACCCCCAGCATGGTCAATGTTGCGATTACAGATTTGGTAGCCCCCCATATAATTTCTCCGGCAATAATCTCTTCCAGTGAAATGGGTGTTGCCATTATGGCGTCGAAGGTCTTTTGATAGTACATCCTTACAAAAGAGGCATAGGTGTTCTCAAAAAAGGCGCTGTACATTATAGTGATAGCGACCAACGCTGGTGCAATGAAAGCCACGTAAGATACCTCGGAATTATGATAAAGGACCCTTCCAACCAGGACCCCAAGACCAACCCCAAATGCCAGTATGTAAAATAGGGGCTCCAGGAGAGGTGGAAGAAAACTTATTTTCCATGTTTTTCGGTAAACCGTAAAATTTCTCTCCCATACCCGAATAAATTGTCTGGAAATTCTGTGTGGAGTTCTTTTCATCATTCCCTCAGATCCCTGCCTGTCAATTTTAAGAAGACGTCTTCCAGTGTAGCCATTCGCAGGATGCAACCCTCCTTACAGTAGCTGTCACTGATCTTATGAAATAGATTGTCACTATCTCCAGAATAGATAATCATGCGATGGCCGATATCCTCGTACTCTAGTCTTTGAGATTGAATGAATATCTGCAATTCTTTATTGAGGACATTGACCTCGATAACATTTTGTCCGACATATTTTCTGATAAGTTCGAAGGGTTTGCCCAGAACCAATATGCGACCATGGTCCATGATAACAAGCCGGTCACAAAGGCGGGAAGCCTCATCCATGTAGTGGGTGGTCAACAGAATGGTAAGACCCTTCGACCTGAGCCCTTCGAGTCTTTCCCAGACCTGATGCCTTGATTGGGGGTCCAGACCGGTTGTGGGTTCATCGAGTATCAAAATGTCCGGATTATTGATGAGGGAACGAGCCAGGACTAACCTGCGCATCATTCCACCTGAGAGTTCAGTTACTTTGGCTTTCCCCCGATGGTCGAGGGACATAAACTTTAAGAGTTCCTCTGCCCTTTTATGGGCTTCATTTTGAGGGATGTTGAAATAGCGGGCATATACTTTCAGGTTTTCTAAAACACTCAACTCCGGGTCCAGATTGTTTTCCTGCTGGCAAACGCCGATACGAGACTTGATTTGACGTAATCCTTTAGATATGTCGAGACCAAAAACCTTTAAACTGCCGCTGGTCATGGGAGAGAAACCATATATCATGCGAATCGTCGATGTTTTTCCTGCACCGTTAGGACCCAGTATGCCGAAGCATTCTCCCTGCACTACCTGAAAGGAGATACCATCAACCGCTATCAGGTCCCCGAAGGTCTTTCTCAGACCTTCCGCCTCTATAATATGCTCCATATGCTTTTTCTCTGAACCCTCTTTCCCTTTTGCACTCTGAAGTTTATCTGCCATTTCTCTGTCTCTCGTTAGGGTTGAAGGTGGTTCCTGCAGAAAGCGCTTGAGCTTATTTGGTATAGATAGATATGCCTAACCCTCTGTGAAATAAAGATTCCTTTTAAAAGAAGGTTTAATAATGTATAATAGATATTATTTTGTCAAGATTAATCAATTCAGGAATTTCCTTTTTTCACACTTTAGGAGTGTGTTGACCCCACGCGGGGGCGTGGATTGAAACCACATGAAGAATAAAAAGAACCACGATATCCTCTTAATAAACCCCTGGATATACGATTTTGCCGCCTTCGACCTGTGGGCAAAGCCAATAGGGCTTCTGTATATTGCCAGCCTTTTAAGAAAGAACGGCTACAGAGTTCATTATATCGATTGCCTTGATATAAATACTCCGGATATGGAGAACGTAACCGGTATCGAACCGGCTAAAAGAAAGGGCTATGGCACAGGCAGGTTCTATAAAGAGAATGTGGCAAAACCGGATTGTTTGAAGGGTATTCCTAAAAGATACAGCCGATACGGTATTACTCCTGTAATATTTCTAAAAGAGCTCAAGAGAATTCCAAAACCAGGTGTAATACTGGTAACCTCCATGATGACGTACTGGTATCCTGGTGTTTTTCAGGTAATAGATATTATTAAAGACATCTATCCTGAAGTCCCGGTTATCCTTGGGGGCATTTATGCTACCCTATGTTATTCCCATGCCTCTGAGTATTCGAAGGCAGACTATATTGTCAGAGGAGAGGGAGAGATGGAGGCATTAAAATTGGTGGGTGAACTTACAGGGAACAGGCTCGAATACCCGAACCCGGGTGACGGGTTAGACGTTCTTCCCTATCCTGCGTTCGACCTTATGCCGAATCTGGATTATGTATGCATTATGACCTCCAGGGGCTGCCCGTTTTCGTGTACTTATTGTGCCTCCCATATTGTTTATAAGGGGTTTAGGCGGAGAATCCCCCTCTGTGTAGTGGACGAAATGCAGTTTTGGAGAGAGATATATGGGGTGAAGGAATTTGCATTTTACGATGATGCCCTTATGGTAGAGCCGGAGAAGAATATTAAGATTATCCTGAAAGAGGTGTTGAGAAGAAAAATATTGTGCAACTTTCACACACCCAATGGCATACATATAAGATTTATGACGAAGGAGCTCTGTGGATTGATGCATGAGGCTGGTTTCAAGACAATACGGCTGGGGCTTGAAACATCAGATGTAAAGAGGCAGTACTCTACCGGTAACAAGACCACAAACAGAGAGTTTGAGCAGTCAGTTTCAAACTTAAGGGAGGCAGGGTTCTTATCCGGAGACATTGGTGTCTATATACTGATAGGTCTCCCCGGTCAGAAACCTGAGGAAGTGGAAGATACTATCAGATTTGTATGGGAGACAGGGGCAAAACCCATTCTAGCCGAATATTCCCCCATTCCACAAACAGCCCTCTGGGAGAATGCTGTTGAGGAAGCGAGATTCGATATAGCGGGAGAACCACTCTTTCACAACAACTCTCTTGTACCTTTCAGGTCAAGGTACTTTTCTTTAGAAACATATAACAGACTGAAACAGATGACCCGCAAGACAGTTTGACAGCGGAATTGAATGGTTGCGAATTAAAGAACAGGGACGTAAAGAACCTGACTACATCGGATGAAATCTCTTAAGGAAGTGGGAAGGAAAGTAACTATAGCTCACATTCATAGACCGGTCTCTCAATCAAAAGCTTGGTTTTCTCCACCCCGTGAGGGTTACAAGCCTTTCTTTTTCTATATCTGCCTTGAATACCATTGAAGATTCTCCACCCTTATGTTTGTCCGGTCCAAAGGTAACGGGAGCAGATAGATCTCCGGTCTTGAAGTCTTTAAGGGTTTCCAGGGCATCCACAAAACTATCCGGGGTCAAGTTTGCTCCGGCTTGCCTTAAACCTTCTGCAAAGACCATGGCAGTAATCCACCCGAGTATATGGATCTGAGTGCGGGGGGTATCCTCTGTTCCAGGAGAATACTTCTTATGAACTTCTCTCATCTTTTTTATACCCTCTGTATTGGTATGCCAGGTAACTGTTGGGGAACCACCAATAAAATTCTCTGCCGCCTTGCCAGCTATCTTAACGAGGTCATCACTACACGAACCGGCGCCTCCCAAAATGGGTACAGAAAATTTCATCTTTCTGGCATCGCGAAGTAATGCAATAGAATTATCGACATAGTTATGGGAAACAACAAAGTCCGGGTTTGCCTTTTTCATAAGGAGGACCTGGGATACTGCTTCTATTGCCCCAGGAGAAAGAAACTCCCTGTCAACTATCTGAAGACCATAATGTTTGGCGCTCTCTTGAGCCGCAGCGTACCCGTCCTTACCATAAGAATTATCAGGAGCAATAAATGCTATCCTTGGGTTTTTTGCCTTCAGGTCTTTCATTATATAATCAAACAGAACCTTGATCTGATCCCTATAACTGGCTACAGGTTGAAAGAGATATCGTTTCGTCGGAATTACGGCGCCTTCGTTCATTGAAAGGATTACACCCGGAACCTTATGCTTGGTTATCTGCGGGAGAATCGCGTTAATAGATGCCTCCTGCAAGACCAGAATAAGACCCAGGGCTTCATCCCTGAAGACGAACTTCTTAAAGACCGCCATATCAACGGGTATTGAATACCTGTCATCTTCCGCTATTAATTTCACCCTTCTCCCATTAATACCACCCTGGTCATTCACGTAACTAAAGAAGTTCTTTACTGCCTCAAGTATAGGTCGCTGGACAGTAGACGTAGGACCAGTCAGGTCTAATGAAAGCCCGACTCTTACGGTATCATTAGTTACCCCTCGTATTCCTTCCGTATAACCCAATCTTACTACAC
Organism: Thermodesulfobacteriota bacterium; assembly: GCA_040757775.1. Taxonomy (NCBI): domain Bacteria; kingdom Pseudomonadati; phylum Thermodesulfobacteriota; species Thermodesulfobacteriota bacterium. The sequence continues at coordinate 11,194 of JBFLWQ010000028.1, read as the reverse complement.
CTAGAAATAAAAGACAGATCACTACCAGTCCGAAGAAAACGATCGACAATCTTTTCATGGTTCTCTCCTTTCATAGATACATGATAAAATGAACAGATTTATCTTTTGATCTCCCCTGTTCCCGAGATTCAAGCCACATCTCAATCTTTAAAAGCAGGTTCTCTAAAGTCAGTAATGGGTATAAAAACCTCTTTTTTAACGTCAGTTTTGTACATTTTAAAAGCCTTTCCACCCTTGTGATCGGTTTTACTATAATTGACAGGCTGCGAAAGCCCACCCGTGCCAAAGTTTTGAAAGGTTTCATAAGCTTGGATTAAAGATTCTGGGGTTAAATTTCTCCCCGCTCTTCTCAAACCCTCTGCGCAGATCATAGAGGTTATCCAACCTTGAATGAAGCTTCTGTTATTTTGTTTTGGGTCTAGCTCGTAGTTCTTCGCAATTTTTCTCAGCTCAATCATTCCTGGAGGATCCTCATACCAATAGGAGAAGGGGCTTATTACAATAAGATCTTTAGCATTTTCACGACCACCTGACAGAACATCCTCAGTCCCGGCATAGAAAGCTCCAATGACTTTGCTTTTCAACCCATATTGCTTTGCGGTTTTTAGAAAGGCAACAGCGGCCGTACCCCCGTTATTAAAGATTATATAGTCTATCTTCTGTCTATCCAGGTTTAACACCTCTGAAGTAGCTTCAATAGCACCTATACCAAGGACGATTTTACTTGTTAATCTTAAATTGTATTTGGGGAGGTATTGTTCAACAGTTTCCAAACCGGTTTTGCCAAACTCAACATCTGGATAAACATAGCTTATCCTTGGATTTCCAGCCTTCATATCTTTCATGATATAATCTATAATGATCTTTAGGCCATCGTCGTAACTTGCTGTTATAGTAAATATGTATCTCCTTAATGGTATTGTCATTTTGTCTGCAAGGCTCCAGGGTAATACAGGAACCTTATATTTCTCAATCTGCTGCATAAGGGCCAATGTCTGACCTGTTCCTCCGCAGAGAAGAATGGATAGAACTCTGTCTCTAAAGAGCAGTTTTTTAAAAGCAGCAAATGAACCAGGGATAGTATAACGATCATCCTCAAGAATAATCTCTACCTTCCTACCGTTAATTCCACCCATATCATTGATATGTCTGAAGTACATCCTTGCCCCTTTTGTCAAGGGGACAGTCGCAGTGGCTGCACCACCTGTTTGATCTGCAATAATACCAAGCTTCACGTTATCATCGCTTACCCCTCTCACTTCTTCCGCATTAGCAAAAGAACGTCCTAGGAGCAACGTCAAGGATAGTACCAAAAGGAATATCACTGCCAATAAATGATTCCCTGCAAGAATCTTTCTTTTCATGATAATTTCCTCCATCTTAAGAATCGTAACCGGTAGGTAATTCCCATTTATTAAACACTTCATCACCAATTTGATTGATAACTATCCTTCCTACCAATCCTCAGCTTAAACCGGGCACCTCAAAACGCCATTCCTCCTATTCTAACTCCTTCTTCAAAAGCCCGTATATTCATTGTTAACACATCCTTTTTTGTTCCAAATCTTTTTTCTACTTCCATCCTAGCTAATTCAATTGGAATTACCTTTGTAGCCCCAACATAGACTCCCAGGTAAACAATATTGACTCCACGCGGGTTGTTAATTTTTAATGAGGTCTCGATTCCTAGTACTTTCACTATTCGAATATCCTTCCCATCAACATTACCAGTGGACGCTCCCTCTTCCTGAATAAGCAAACCTCCATCTTTAATTCGATCAATCAAAAGCTGGTTTACTACCATGTCGAAGGAATGCATTTGCATATCGCTCATTATAACTGCTGTTTCAACCTTATCGGTTAGTTGTGAATATATCATCTTATCCGAAAACCTTACGACGCAATCTGCTGGTTCATTTCTCCTTGAGGAAGTTATGTTAGGATAATAGGTAGCATATCTGAAATGTTTTGCTGCTGCCTGTGCCAGCAACTGACCGGCAGTCAATGCACCCATTCCTCCCACCCCAGCAAAGATTACATCATAGCTATCCTCTTTCATTTTTCCTCCCAATATTGTATATAAGTTTTAAGCTGTTGGTATTGTTAATTAGTAGGGTTACTAAAACAGAACTCTAGAAGCTGAGCAAAATTTGAATCTTTATAACCAGTTGGAGAAACTTGAGACTGGCTCTAAGTAACAAGTCGTAGTTATTTATCCAGGAGAATCTACATCCTTAAACTCACCCAGAGGAAACTCTTTTGCCAGCTCGGTATCGATCCATTTTAAACATTCTGTTGGGGGCATGCCCCAATTAGGAGGGCACGCGGATAAAATCTCCACAAAAGAAAATCCCACTTTATCAATCTGTTTCTGAAGAGCTTTCTTTACATATTTTTTGGTTTTAGTATAATTGGCTGGGCTGGTTAGTGACCCTCTGGCAGAATAAGCAGTGCCTTTTATTCCCGCAACTATCTCTGCAGCACTTAACGGAAAGCCTTCCTGATTTTTTCCCCTTCCAAGGGGTGTGGTGGTAGTTTTCTGGCCAACGATTGTAGTAGGTGCCATCTGACCACCAGTAGTTCCGTAGTTTGCATTATTTACCATAAATACGGTGATTCTCTCTGACCTTCCCGCTGCTTGAACCAGGCTCTCTGTTCCTATTGCTATAGCATCACCGTCTCCCTGGTAGGTAATGATTATAGTATCCTCATCCACTAACCTACGCATGCCGCTGGCAGTATCAGGTGCTCTTCCATGTGCAACAGGTGCAAGGGCATCAACATCGGTGATGAATGCATTGATGCTCCCACATGTAACTCCTCCTATGAATATTGTATTGTCTTCAATCCCTAATTCCTCCAATGATTCCCATATAACACGGACGGCTGAACCATGATGACAGCCTTGACAAAATGATAAAGGAAGAGGAAGTTTTACCTTTAAGCTGGGTGTACCAGCAACTAGCTCTTTTTTCTGGTTCATAGTTCTTTTCTCTCCATTAATTGCTATAATTACATTTTGATATTAATAATTAAGCAAGCATCATTTTTATTTTTTGAAGGACCTTCTCTGGGAAAATTACCCCTCCCTCCCTCTCTTCATGTCTGTCCAGACAGCTAATTAAACCAATCTCTGTTTCATAGTCACACGCCATCCTTACGTCAACAAGCATCTGACCTAAGGAATCCTCAACCACCAGGAATTTTTTCCCTTTTTTATATTCTGATCTAATTACATCATAAGGAAATGGCCATACTGTAATAGGGCGTATCATGCCTACTTTCAAATCTTCCGCTCTTGCCAGCCACATTGCTTCTATGGAAACTCTGGCAGAGTAACCATAGGAAACCACAACCAGCTCTGCATCGTCCAGATTATGGCTTTCGGAGAGTACTTCTTCTCTCTCCATTTTATTGAACTTGTCGTTTAGGGTATTTAAGAGGGCAAGATAACTAGGGTTTCTGGGTGTTGGCATTAACCCTTGTCCGCAGCTTAGTAAATTTCTCTTCTTTCCCTTTTGTTTTCCTCTACCCCTTAGTGCCCAATCCTTTTCAGGAAGTTCTTCAAACTCCAAACTTCTCAGCTCGACTGGTTCCATGGTAGTACCTATAATTCCATCACTGAGAACAACTACAGGATTACGATACTTGTCTGCGAGATGAAAAGCGATCTGGACTAAGTCATGAACTTCCTGTGCGGAATATGGTGCAAGAACGATATTCTTGTATCCACCATTTCCACCACCTAAGGTTGCACTGGCATAATCCATTTGACCATGTCGTGTCGTTCCCTGCCCCGGACCACCTCTTTGAACCAGGACGATCACACATGGGACCTCACAATTTACAATGTGAGATATCGTCTCTTGCATTAAAGGCCAACCAGGGCCCGAAGTAGATGTTATTACCCTCCCTCCAACCGTTGCTCCACCCAGAAGCCAGTTAATTGATGCAACCTCAGAGGATGTCTGCGCAAATACCTTACCCCTTTTTGGAAACTCCCTGGCAAACCATTCTCCAATATTGTTTTGTGGCGTAACAGGATAACCGTAGAAGGCATCACAGCCAGCTGCTAAAGCTCCCCATCCAACCGCCTCGTTACCGTCGATAAAAATAATATCTTCCATATTATCCCCTTCGTTAAGTTAACTTATAGACTTCAATTGCAAAATGAGGACACATCTTAACGCATAAACCACAGGCATTGCATGATTCTGGTTCTGTAAATTCAGCAAGCATGAACCCTTGAGATGTATAGTTTTCCTGGGATATTGTTAAAGATTTTTTATTACAGAACTCAACGCAGTATCCACAACCCATACAGAAATCCTTACTGATTATTACACTTCCCTTAGCCATACCGTCTCCGTTCCTTAAAATTTTGATCGAGTATGATTAAAAATTTGAATCTTCTTCCGTCAGAGCCTTATTGTAAAAAGGTGGTATGAGATGACCCTCATACCACCAAAGAGCAAACTCATTTCTGCTGTCGTTTAACCATGCACTAAAAGCACTGTTCGGTCCTCTTTATGATCTCATCCTGTAGGCCCTTACTGAGGTCAATAAAGTAGGCAGAATATCCAGCGACTCTCACTATCAAATTAGAATGTTTCTCAGGATGTACTTGAGCATCCAGCATCTCATCCTTACCAACAGCATTAAATTGAATATGGTGAATACCTAACTCCCCCCATGTATTGAGATAATCAGCAAAGACATTCGCATTATCTCCCTTTAAGAACTGAGGCAGGAATGACTGATTATACAGATGGTTCCATGATTTTAAAGGGTCCACCTTTGAAATCGACTTCAGTGCAGCCGTTGGCCCCTTCTTGTCCATTCCACTCTCAGGGGATATAGTCCCATCATGAAAGGCATCCCCCGCCTTCCTACCATCAGGTGTAGCCCATGTAGCTACGGAATATGCATAAGGGGTCGAAGCTACACTCCCATCTACACAACCTGGAAGCCCATGATATGTCTTGTACTTCTTCGTTTCCTCGGTTACTCTGTATAACAGATCCCTGGCAATCAAATCAACAGAATCATCGTCATTCCCAAACTTAGGAGCCTCATTGATAAACATCATGCGTACATCTTCCTTACCTTCCCAATTACTCTTGAGAATATCAATCAACTCTGCAATACTCAACTTCTTCTCCTCAAAAACAAACTTCTTAACCGCTGCCAGCGAATCCACTACATTAATCCCCCCAAGGACCTGCAAAGTCCTCCATGGTAAGTAGCTCCACTTCGCCAAATCCTCTGCCCTTTCTACACAACCATCCAGGAGGGCGGACAGAAAAGGACGTGGTAGATACTCCTCGTAAAGGGCGTCTGCAACGTCACAGATCGCAAAAGCTTTATGGCAATAAAAACTGTAGTGTTGTAAAACGACATCCTTTATATCCTCAATCGATGTAAATGTAGAAGGATCAGGAGTCTCAATGCTTATCAGCTGCCCTGTTTTCATATCCCTTCCTCTATTGAGGGCTAATTCAAGACATTTAGGCAACATTATGAGCCCCGCAGCGGCAGTACGGTAATTGATGTTTTTGCCAGGGATGATAGGATACATGCAGTTATTGATGGAATAGCCTCGAGCCTCTTCCAGGGGAATCCCCGCTTCCAGATACCTGGGGATAATAGCATTGTCGTTAAATAGTGCTGGCTGGGCGACTCCCGTACTTATGACATCAATTGCCTTGAGCATAAGCTCTCTCGGTGTTTTTTCATGCCATCTCAGAGCAAGTGCAGGCTGTATTGAGCGAGCAGACTTTATTGCATCCAGAACTATATAGCTCATCTCATTGGTAACGTCCTCACCATCGGAATTGACACCCCCTATGGAAAGAGTCTGCCATCCAAGGCCGCCTCCGCCTCCACCCGACCATATGGGCGGATGGAGAAATCCTGTCTCCAGGAACTTAAGCCACAGACACTCCACTAACTCCTGAGCACCCTCTCGAGTGATTATCCCTTTATTTACATCTTTTTCATAAAAGGGATAGAAAGCCGTATCAAATCTTATGCCAGAACCTACCAGGGGTACCTCAATATAGTCAACAATCAAATGAATAAACCAGAAGAGCTGTATTGCATCATGAAGCATCCTGGGCGGATTCTCAGATACCCAACTGCATATGTCTCCAATACTTTCCAGTTCATCCTTTCTCTTCGCGTCTTCTTCAACCTTAGCGAGGTTTCTCGCTAACTCAGAATACCTCAAAGCCCACCTGGTAAAAGCATTCATCGTTATAATAACGGACTCCAGGAATGTCTTTTTTTCAACGTACTCTTTGCCATTTATAGTATTCTCCGAAAACTCTTTTTTTATCTTTTGTAACTTGTCTTCAACTTCTTTTCTTATGCCTTTTATGCCTATGCGAAAAACCTTCTCGTAATTGGGTGTAGCAATAGCCCAGTTATATGCCCAGTACAAGGTACCATTAAATGACCAGTATGGTTGGATGTCCTCAGGAAGAAGGGGTCGCTCCATGCCGTGTACTGCCCTGCTCTTCCAGTACTTGTGTATCGTTCGCAGCTCTTCCTTCTCACCCTCGCTGAGAATATCTTTATATCCGTTGTTCACTGCTTTTTCTATCCACCTCCACTGAAGATCAGGGTAGTGCGTCACACAATCAGGCCTACTTGCATAGTTCCCCACGATGAGCTCCTGGGGCTGTATGAAAAGGGTCATTACTTCAAGAATCTTTGTAAGACCCTTTGCCCTCCTTGTTACCATGGGTTCACCTTCGGTCTCCTTGTAGGACTCGGTCAGCAAACGTGCTCGTTCAAGGCAGAGCTTTACATTCAGCTCTCGTCGAAAAGGAGCATCATCCTCTTCCTTTTTCATGCCTCGAGTAACATTCCTGTGGGCCTTTATCACTACATTCTCTTGTAAGGTTCGAATTCTCTCGTTCATGGTATTCCCTCCTTTCAAAAAATTACAGGTACCGCAATACGAAAAACATTCAATGAGTTATTCTCAGTTCACCCCTATCACTTGCAGGGGCAATTTTTAAAATTATATTTGCTAATCGAAAATGTCGTGTTTTTTCCCTTATCCCTGTAAACTTTATTTGATTTTCGGCACATCTCTCCAATCGCTAATCGGGATGAGTTTCTGCGTTGCTGGATCGCCATTGTAGATCCTTTCGTATTTCACTACTTCATGACTTTTCGGGGTAATGGTAATCGGACCGGATATGCCTCCAGTATCAAAATCTCTTAAGGTCTCTAATGCATCTATCAGTTTCTCATTATCCAGGTCTCTACCTGCTCTCTTTAACCCTTCGTGAAACAGTTTGGCTATGATCCACCCTATAGTAAAATTTTTAGACCTATAAGGTTTCTCTGTTCCAGGATGATAATGAAGCGTTACCTTTCTTAGCTCAGCCATTCCCGGGTTGTCATCATACCACGAGCTGAAGAAGTGGACCCCATAGAAATTATCAGCTACCTTTCCTGCTATATTGAGAACATCTTCACTGGTGCCTGAATACGTCGCATATACCTTGCAATTAAGCCCTAGCTTCTTAGAGTCCCTGATGAGAGCACCGATAGCAGGGATAACGAGAAACGGTATCACATAATCCGGATTTTCCCTTTTTATAATCAATATCTCGGAAGTAAAATCCAGATTGCCTACCGGAGTCATTACAACCGGAACATCCAGGTCAAAAAACTTTGCCCACTTCTGGATACCGTCTAAAAATGGGGCTTTAGCGGCTACGTCAGCAACAAGACAGACTATCTTGGGCTTCCTGGGTTTTGATTTCTGAACAATCCAATCAAGGAGGACCCCTGTCTGATGCTCATATGTAGCAATGGGTCCAAAAATGTACCGCCGATAAGGATCAAGAAGATCTTTATCCGCAGCACAAGGGATTGTGGGAAGCCCCTCTTTCATTATTTTGCTCATCAAGGTTTTCGCCTCACCGGTAGAACCAGGTCCTAAAAGTGCAAAGATCTCGTCTCTGTATACCAGTTTCTTAAATGCTGCCAGAGCGGCAGGTATGATATAACGGTCATCCTCCAGGATGTACTTAATCTTCCTCCCGTTAATTCCACCCTGATCATTGATATGTCTGATATAGGTTCTGGTTCCATCACATACAGGAGTCATGATGTTTGAAACTGGACCTGTAAAGTCCCAGATCCCCCCCACTTTAATTGTAGTGTCAGTAATTCCTCTTGACGACCCGCCATAGCTGGGGAGACTGACAAGAGCGACTGAAAAGATTACAGTTGCTATTATCACTAAAATTACCCCTCTCTTTTGCATAATCGTTCCTCCTCCTTCGTTAAATAAAACAGTTGATATCTTTTATTGGTTTCTCCTTTCGTAGATATGTAATAACTACTCTGACTTTCTTTATCCTGTTAAAGCCTTGTATTTTCCACTGACTGGGTCGGATCTGTAAATCTTTGATGCATTCCCGCCTCTATGGTTTTGAGAACTGAATGTGACAGGTACAAGAAGTCCATCGGTATCATAATTCTTGAGAAGCTTGAACCCCCAATTTCTTTGCAGCTCTCATTAACACAACTGTAGACACCAGGGTCCCCTAAATAACATAGTCCTCATTTTATTTCCGGGGTCTTTTTCCAATCCGTAATTGGGACAAGTTTCCCGCTTTCCGGATCGCCTCTGTAAAGCCTTGTACGATGTATCCCTTGATGGTTGGTAGGGGAAAAACTGATCGGGCCGGAAAGCCCTCCTGTATCCATATCTCTTATACTTTCCAGTGCAGTTACCATACCTTCACTACTTAGATCTCTTCCAGTCCTATTTATAGCTTCATAAAAAATGGCACCTATGACCCAGCCTACGGTATACATCTTGTTGCGATATGGCATCTCAGTGCCAGGTTTATACTTGAGAGTGATCCTTCTCATCTCTTCCACACCCTTTCCCTCATCGTACCAGGAAGAGTAAGGATGAGCACCTATATAATTCTTCGATGCACTGCCTCCCATCCTTACTGTATCCTCTGTACATGAGAAAAGGCTTCCATAAACGGGAATGTTAAGATCAAATTTCTTTAAATCTCTGAGTAATGCCACAGCACCATAAGAAGTAAGGTGTATCAGGATATGGGTTGGCTTATTCTTTTTGATGCTCAACACCTGGGAAGTAGCATCAAGGGCGCCCAGGTTTAGTACCTCTGTGTTGAGGCTAAAGTTGAAAAATTTGGCCCATTTCTGGACTGATCTAAGGGCTACCTTGCCCGATTCTCCTTCGAAATATACAAATGTTACATTGATATTTTTGGCTTTGAGATCATTTATAATATAATCTAAAATTGCTCCAAACTGATCGCGGTATGGATTGAAGGGTAGAAATATATGCCTTTTTAACGGATCCACCTGAGCCTCATCAGGGGCTCCGCTCAAGTTGGGAACCTTCAGTTTTTCTATCTGTCCAAAGAGTGCCCTTGCTCCCCCTATGTTGGCAGGCCCAAACAGGGCAAATATCTCATCTCTGAAGAGGAGCTTCTTAAAGGCAGCTATCCCCGCGGGAATGGAATAGTGGTCATCCTCAACTATCACCTGTATTTTCCTTCCTAATATTCCGCCCTTATCGTTGATATGTCTCATGTAATTTCTGAAGCTTTCGGCTACCAGCACTGTTGTATCCCCTGCAATAGGCCCTGTTTGATCCAATATAGCCCCGATCTTTATCGTTGTATCCGTAACACCCCTCAAATCTTTGGCCTGACTGATTAAGCTGTTAATGAAAAAAATAATTCCCATCAATGTAATTGCCACGAAGACCCTTCTATTCATTTTTATATTCAACCTCCGTTAGTTACGATAAGCCGAAAAAAATTGTTTTCAACCCAGCTCAAACTCAGCATAGCAATTCTTTTTATCTAAAAGCCGGTTTATTTTGGTTTGGACTTCCTCAGTTATGAGCGAATAACATCTAATTTTTCAGCTAACGATTCCGTCATTGAGGTAAGGGTTTGAATTTTATCAAGTACTTCTTCAATTTTACGATCAGGACTAGATAACGTTTCCATTTCTGTGCCAGGGGAAGTGACCTCTTGTTCTTGATCCAGATATTTTCTTTTCGAGATCGTGTAGCCTTCTAATAAAATATCTGCCATCTGTTGAGCAATCTTTTCAGGGTCGTCCCCCCTGTCGGGCCTATACCATTTATATGCCCAAATATACATTCCAAGAATAGAATTCACAATGACCCTCAGGTTTGGTGTTGGCTTAAATACCCCTTCCTTTACACCGTCAGAGTATATATCCTCGAATACTTTGTTATATTGTCGTTTTTTATTCTGTATCAATTTTTGAAAATTACTTGGAAGTGCAGATTCCTCTTCGAAAAATATCTTCGCCCAAGATTGTTTTTCCATATTGTATTTCGCACAGTATTTGATGATGTCGGCCATTTTTTTAGTTGTAGGTATCTTAGAGTGGGCTATTTTCAACAAACCATCTATTGACTCCTCGAGTTCTAGCTCGTATATCCGTACTAGAAGTTCCTCTTTACTGTTGAAGTAGTAATAGATGATGCTTGTAGTTGTCCCTATTTCTTTCGCCAGATCCTTGAGAGAGGTGGCATGATATCCCTTTTCACAAAACAGTTTTTTTGCCGCCCTCATAATTTTGTCTTTTGTAGACACGATGTCACCTTTGAGTAAATTAGATTGACTGTACAATCAGTAATATTTGGTCAATTTATAATATTAACTGGACGCCTTGTCAAGAAATATTTATGTATAAGAAATAATGGACTTTCCATTTGATAAGTATGATTAATCAGTCAGATAATAGAGGTAATTCAAGTCATGCAGGGGATAGTGGAAGAACATAAATTTATTTTTTTATTGTTGCGCAAGGGTATTTTGAATTCCATGGATTTGTCTTATTCTGTTTATCTAATAAAGTATTTTCATGAAACATTATACCAGGGAGCGGAAAAGGAAATTTTTCAGGGTGAACTAATTCGACAGATCAGGTTAAAACGGATACCTGCAGAAAAAAGTGTTGATTTCTCTTGCATGAGTTGATAAACATGCGTATATTCAGGTATAGTTGAATCTGATCTTACACAATCTCACAAAGTGTTCACGGAACTCCTTATCTCAGTTGGTTTCTTCCGCATAACATATGTGTGTAAATCATGGTTGTATTTACATGCCAGTGTCCTAAAATCTCCTGAATCGTCCTG
>JBFLWQ010000027.1 GCA_040757775.1 Thermodesulfobacteriota bacterium | reverse complement strand
CTTCAAATCGCATCTTCCGAACCTCCTGTAATATCTCTGTCCGTCCCATACGTCACCTCCACTGGTGACCATTGTAAACCGGACAGATTATGTGCTACAATACAGGACAGTTTATTTGTTTCTGACACGGCACTGTTTTTTGCTTGACAAACACCGAATCTATTATAGAATATAAGCCCTTATAGGGTTCTCATAGGGCTTAAGGCATTCCAGATTAAGATTTTTTAACCAAGAGACTCATGATTAAACCACATATTGTAAGAGGAGGTTAAAATGAAAATAAAGGCAATCATGGTGAGCGTATCATTATCTTTTCTACTCATCTTCTTTACTTCTTGGGGAGTGTTTGGAGGTAGTACAGATCAAGTTATTGAAACTATGGGTCAGGGTGAGGTTAACTGGACTCAGAATGTAATAAGGGCCACCGGAAGTGGAGCTCCGAATCCGTCTGCACCCAACATAGCAGTTGCAAGGTTGGGGGCAGAAAGGGCTGCCAAGGTAGATGCCTTAAGAAACCTTCTTGAAACCGTTAAGGGTGTAAGAATCGATTCAGAAACCACGGTGGTAAATGCCATGACTCAAAGTGACGTAATACAGGCTAAGGTTGAAGGCTTTGTTCGGGGAGCTAGGGTAGTTGACAAAAAGTATTTTTCCGACGGTGGCGTGGAGGTTGTTATAGAAGTTCCCATTACTGGTTCCTTTGCTGAAGCTCTATTGCCTCCTATGGGTGGACATAGGGTACCCTCTACCGGCAGTCCAGTATATACCGGACTGATTATTGATACAAAAGGTTTAGAGCTTCGTCCTGCTATGTCCCCAAAGGTTATTGATGAAGATGGAAAAGAAGTTTACGGTTCTGCCTATGTGTCTAAAGAGTTCGCCATCGAGCAGGGAATAGTGGGCTATATGAAAGACATAGGAACAGCCAGACAAAATGACCGAGTAACAAACAACCCTATTATAATCAAAGGGATAAAAACTGAAGGGCGGGGGAACAGTAACGTGGTTATCAAAAATTCTGATGCAAACATCCTGAGAGATACCTCTAAAAACCTCAGCTTTTTATCTCAATGTCGGGTGTTGTTTGTTGTCGATTGAATACCAAACCTAAATTATTTAATAACTAATCAGTCGGAGGCGAAAGATGAAGATAAAAACAATACAGCCCATAAACTGGATTTTTCCGTCTATTTTAATATTCTCCCTGCTTTTTATTGGTGCATGTGCCCCCCAGGCCAGGAAAGCGGTAAGCGCCCTTGATACTCCAGAACACCATGTATTTAGTGGAATGAAGCTTCTGGAGAAAGAAAATTATGATGACGCTATACGTGAATTTAACCTGGCTATCCAGTTAGACCCAAAATTCTCTTCTGCTTATACAGGCATTGGCTTAGTAAATGGTTATAAAGGAAACTTTAAAGAGGCATTTGATAATGCCAAGAAAGGGCGGGAACTCGCCAAAACGAATGATGATAAGGTCAACGCCCGGGTTGGCCTGATGAGAATTTACTCCATGGAAAGAAAAGACGGCTGGATTGATGAAGTGGAGAGTACCTTTAAAGATGCGATTGATATAGACCCTAAATCGTCAGCCGCTCATTACTATATGGGCGAAGCATATAAACTGTCTTATAATTTCGATAAATCAGGAGAAATGTTTAAGAAAGTCCTGGATATAAATGATAAATATCTGATTGAAGCAGACAATCAGTGGAAGCTGGTTCAAAAGATTCAGAGGGCCGCACCTGGAAGCATGATAGGTAAAAAGATAGCCCTGATAGAGAAGATAACCAGGGCAGATATTGCTGCATTGTTCGTTCAGGAACTGAAATTAGAAAAGCTCTATGAAAAACGATCTCCTAAAAAATTCGATACCAGTTATAAAGCCCCGTCAAAAGCCTTTGAAGCCGATCGTATTGAAAAGACTGAAGCTGCTACAGACATCTCTAATCATGTATTAAGGACAGATATTCAAACGGTTTTAAATATTGGGGTAAAAGGATTGGAACCTTATCCCGACCATACCTATCGTCCCGATGATGTTATAACCAGGGCATCTTATGCTATAATGGTTGAAGACATTCTAATAAAGGTTACTGGAGACGATAAGCTTGCCACAAAATACATTGGCAACAAATCTCCCTTCCCCGATTTGAGGAGCGATCTTCCCTACTTTAATGCAGTAATGGTCGCAACTACCAGAGGGATTATGGAGGCAGTAGATTTGACTACTGGCGAATTTGCCCCAATGAAGCCAGTTTCCGGGGCTGATGCTCTGCTGATTATAAGGAAACTCAAGGATGAATTAAGGTTCTTCTAGAAAAGATATGTTCCAAGACCTTGAAAAATACGCACTTTGTCATTTCGACTGGAAGGAGAAATCTTATAAGTGACAGTTTGTATGGATTTCCAAAGCTCTCGTTCCCATATTATACAAGGAGGGAATATCTTGAAAACATTAAGTAAGGTACTACTCTGCTTTTTAACAATCCTTGTTTCAGCCCATTATGCCCATGGAGAGCAACTTCTTCAATCACAGGTTATCAAGGCTGAGGGGGTAGGAGCAATTGTAAATAATGACAAGGCTATAGCCAGGGATAACGCTATCGAAGATGCCCTTAGAAAAGCGGTAGAACAAGCTGTGGGGACTCTTGTCTCCTCAGAGACCATGGTTGAAAACTTTCAACTTCTAAGCGACCGTATTTATACTAAAACTGAAGGATATGTACAGCAATACAAAATTATATCAGAAGCCCCGGCAGAAAATATCTATAAGGTTACTTTAGAGGCAACAGTGACTCTGGGGAACCTGAAGAATGACCTGGCTGCCATAGGTCTTTTGATGGCAAGAAAGCATAAACCCAGGGTCATGGTCCTGATTGCTGAGCAGAATATCGGTCAACAATACCTCAGCTTCTGGTGGGGGCATCAGGCATCTGAAACAAACCTATCGATTACCGAGAGCGTCCTGGTTGAAAAATTCAGGGAGAAGGATTTTAATGTTGTTGACCATGCAGCCAAGGCCAGGGATATAAAGATAGGGAAACCATACAAGGTAGCAAATCTGGATGATAATACGGCTGTCTCTCTTGGTAATCAGTACGATGCTGAGGTGGTAATAGTTGGCAAGGCATTGGCAAAACTTGTAGGAAGTGTCATGGGCACCTCTATGAAATCAGCCCAGGCGAATATGTCGGCACGGGCTATCCGTACTGATAACGGAGCAATCATTGCGTCTGCAAACACTCATGGGGCAGCAGTTCACATAGATGAGGTTACAGGGGGATCTAATGCCCTCAAAAAGGCAGCATCTGATTTGGCTTCTAAACTCATAGATCAGATCATAACTACATGGGGCAAAGAGATTAGTGGAACTACTATGGTTCAGCTGACTATAAACGGAATCTCCAGCTATCACGATTTTATGAAATTCAAGAACGTATTGCAAGAACAGGTTCGTGGTGTTAAAGGAGTCTATCAGCGGAGTATAAACGCTGGGGTAGCCAAGATCGACATAGATATAAAGGGCGACTCCCAGTCTCTTGCTGATGAATTGACAACTAAGAACTTCCAGAATTTTTCAATTAATATAAACTCTCTTTCCCAGAATTCTCTTGACCTGACCATTCTACCTAAAAATCGATAGTCTCTGTTGAAAGGAGATATACATGAAACATTTAAAACTTATCCTTATCGGGGTTACGCTTATCCTTATCTCCAGTGGTTGTATACCTGGGATCCCTCATACCTTAGTTCCTGACTATAAATCCAAGACTCCAACATCAGTTGCTGTAGTCCCCGTCCAAAATGAAACCGTAGACATGGATGCACCCCAGCTATTCAGGCCAAAGCTCTTTAATATTATTTCCTATAAAGGTTACGTATCCCCTCCTATTACTGAAATTGATTCAAAACTTGCTGAAAAGGATATAAGGGACGCAGGTCAGCTTAATTCCATGACCCCCCAGGAAATAGGAAAGCTCCTCAATGTTGATGCAGTGCTATATGGTACAGTAACAGAGTGGAGTACTACTTACCTGGTGGTCTATGCCTCAGTTAAAGTGGGGGCTAAATTTCAACTCATAGATACCAAAACAGGGGAACAACTCTGGGAATCGGAGCATATGGTTGCTGAAAGGAAATTTGGGTTGGATAGGGACTCCTTAATAGAGAATGTGGGTTTTGCTGCCTTAAAGAGATATGATCCCTATGTCCAGACTGTAATCAATACGGCATTATCTACATTACCCCCTGGGCCCAAGTATATTCCACCTGCAAAGGGTGGTTGTTTAACCCCTTAATGTCTTTACAAAATATTATAAATTTTCGCCATTCTGTATTCTGTCATTCTGTGCTTGACCCCGTATCGAGTACGGGGCGGGCACAGAATCTAGTCTTTTAGTTTTCTGGATTCTTGCTTTCGCAGGAATGACTATTGAAACCCTATAGCAAGCTACAGGGAATTATCAAGTTAAATTAACAGGAGGATTAACTAATGTTAAGCAAGAAAATGAGGGCAGGTCTTATTATATCATTTTTGTTTACTCTCGTCTGTGCCGGCATACCAACGGTAACAAAAGCTGCTCCTTCGGAAAAGGCAGTTGAAAAAGAAGCACCCAAGATTGTCTCCAAAGGACCCAAGAAGAGAGTAGGAATAGTGGATTTTGAGAACAAGACAACTTATGGTAAAGGAAGATTAGGGTCTTCAGCATCTGATATCCTGACAACCGAACTCTTTAAAACAGGGGCATTTATTGTGGTTGAACGTGCTCAATTACAGAAAATCCTTGGAGAACAGGCTTTAGGTCAATCAGGTGTAATTAATCCTGCTACGGCTGCTGAAGCAGGTAAGATACTGGGGCTTAATGCTATCGTAACAGGCTCTATATCTCAATTTGGTGTCAAGACAGAGGGAAAGGATTACGGAGTTTACAAACAGAAGATACAGAAGGCGGAGTGTACTGTGGATGTCAGGGTAGTGGATACCACTACAGGGCAGGTACTCTTTGCTGACTCTGGCTCTGGTGTTTTCGAAAAGAAGATATCCGAGATATTGGGGTTTGGACAGCGCGGCGGTTATGATGAAACCATGGGACAAAATGCATTAAGGGCTGCCATTACTAAATTTATGGACAATCTTATCCAGCAGTTACAATCAACAGAGTGGAGCGGAAGGATTGCTAAGGTGAGTGGCTCAACCGTATATATAAATGCAGGCAAGGATGTGGGACTAGAGATAGGAAATATCCTGATGGTTTACTCGCTTGGCGAAGAGATATATGACCCCCAGACCCATGTCTTATTGGGCAGGGAAGAAGGCCCGTTAAAGGCTGAATTGCTTGTTACAGGTTACGTTGATGCCAATCTAACCAAGGCTACTATTAAATCAGGCACAGGATTAACTGTCAATGATGTGGTTAAACTTAAGGTGCAGTGATGCAAGCGAGGCTTTGTACCCTTATATCGACACTGATTCCTGACACCGACACTAAGTTTAGGGTTTAGTATTTACAATTACTATGAACGAGGAGTTTATGATGAAGAATACTATACTGTTTTCTCTGCTTTTCATTATTATCCTGATGGGGTGTGGTACTCCGAAGGAAGCCACTATAGGTGTAGGCAATGAAGGAGCAATAAGGGTCGTCTGTAATCCCAGTGATGCAGAGGTTTTTGTAGACGGAGCTTCCATGGGAGAGGCAAACAGATATGATGGCAACCCTGGCTATATAAAGCTAAGCAGTGGAACCCACAAGATAGAGATAAAAAAAGAGGGTTATGCTCCCTATAGCCGGGATGTTTATTCCAGTAAGTCGCTTCAAACAATAGAGGTAACATTAAAAAAATTGAATAGATAATAAACATAAATGAAACTACTCTAAGAGAGATCGCCTATGAAAATATGTAAATCTGCAATCTGTTTAATAGGACTAACTTTTTTTCTTGCCGCCGTTTCCTTTTCTAAAGAGGTAAAATCCCCTAAAGACCAGGCTGTTGTTACCTTCCTCCAGGGGAAGGCATATGTTTTGCCAAAAGGGGAAGCAAAAGGGACCCCATTGAAGGTGCATAATCTCCTCCATAAAGAGGATAGGATAAATACAGGTGAAAAAACCTTAATAGAGATAAAACTGCCGGATGGAAGCTTTGTTCGATTCGCAGATAATACAAGCTTTACGGTTAGTGACCTGGGTTATGACAGGGAAAGCGGAGATAAAAATTTCAGTGTTAAACTGTTTCTGGGCAGAACCTGGGCTAATGCTAAAGGATTTCTAGGAAAAGGAAAAAGATTTGAGATTTCCAGTGAAAATGCTGTAGCAGGGGTTAAGGGTACTATCTATAGAATGGACGTTAGCAAAGATAAATCCGTGTTGATTAGAGTTTACGGTGGGAATGTATATGTGACAAGTCCGCCAAAAGAGATTCCTAAACCTGTATTTGAAATAGGTGCACCCAAGGAAGTCCCGGGGCCAAAAGAGGTTCGCGGACCTCGTGAAGTTACCTTGAAGGAGTGGGAACACATAGTAAAAGAAATGCAACAGATCGTGATTACCCCTGAGGGTAAAGCCTTGAAACCTGTCTCTTTCTCGCGAGAAGAAGATATAAGTGATTGGGTTCTCTGGAATAAAAAGAGAGACGAATTGACAAAATAACTTAACACTCCAATATCTTATCGTTGCCTTTATCGTCGATAAACAATACCCTATCCCTCACTCGCCATATAATGGGCATGCTGTTTGAAATACAATCGTTGTTTATCTGCAAGCCCCTCTACTATCTCTTACCTAATAAGGTGATAAAATGGTTAGTGCCATATTAATGGCCGGATACAACAACAAGCGGACAGTAAAAAAGTATAGCAGAATAGTTGCAGAACATTACGGTGAAAAGTTCATAGAGGCAGGATACAAACCTTTAAGGGAATTTAAGATTGTTCAGGATGGGCATGAAATAAACAAACCTGTGATTCAGTTCATACTTGAAAAGCTTTTTGACAGTGACTTAATTGATGAGATAGTCATTGTAGGACATAAGATGCTTCTTGAGCAACGGCTTGGTAAATTTCTCGGGAAATTCGCCAAACCGTTCCGAATTGAAAACCAGAATTCTAAAATTCCTCATCATGCAATTAAGCGTTTTAGGGTAACACCTAAAAAGGTCAAGCATAATTCTTTTGCAGGAAACATAATCAAAGGATACGCTGCCAGTGCTGCTTACAATCACAAAAAGCATGCATTATTTGTTGCCTCCGATTCGCCGCTAACTACAAAGGAGTTTATCGAATACTTTCTCCATATCGCGCAAGATTACCAGCATCATTCCGCTGCAATATTTCCTGCTGTATTTATTGGGGAAAATCAGGATAAGCTTGGCAGAAGACCTCTCAATCTTATTAATGACACAACTTATCAAGTCTCTAATATAAAAGATGAATACGGCAGGCAGGGGTTCAGGTTTTCTTCTCTAGTATTTGCAAACCCAAACCTTATAAATGTGAATAACATAAATACCGCATATAGTCTTCGCAAATCGCTCAATCCAAAAGTTCAGATGGAATTATTCAGGATCACTCATAACCTGGGATATTCAAATGTATATACAAAATACTTCATTAGAAGGGATCTGAGTATAAAAGAATGCGAAAACATCACTTCACAGTTTTTTCAGGGCAGATTTACAATTATACCCATGATAGGCGAAGATGCAACTTATGATTATGATGGCACTGATGCAGAATATCGAGAAATAACAGCTATGCTAAATAATGCTAAGGCGGTGCACCCTAATTCGTCAACAAACCCCTGAGTTAGTTACAATTTATTTGACTTTATACCATACATAATCTAAAATTCCTACTAATCTAACCGTATACTTGGGGGGGGGATATCCTAATGCATATTGAGGTTGCGGGCACCAGAATCCTTCTAAAATGGGGGGAAAACCCTATGGAGACAGTAATGAAGAAAACAGTTTTTTTTATTATTTTAATTGGTTTGGGGTTTATGTACGGCACTGCCCCTGCTCAGGAGAAGATTCTCGCAGAAGGTATGGCAGCCATTCATAGTAATTTAGTGGATATCGCCAGAGACAAGGCTATTGACAATGCCCAGCGTAGTGCAGTAGAAAGAGTTGTGGGCGTTATGATTACGAGTAGTACAGAAGTCGAGAATTTCCAATTAAAACTCGACCAGATTCTTTCTGAATCCAGAGGTTTTATCAATACTTACAGGGTTACCTCGGAAAAGAGAGAAGGCGATATGTACAGGGTCACTATTGAAGCCGATGTTGGGAAGGGAAAGCTGAAGGATCGCATGGAAGCTATCAATCTTATTATGATGAAAAAGTCCAAACCACGCCTGATGATTATTTTCGGTGGGCAAGCCCAAAAGGATGCAATTGCTGAAGCGGCAATGGCCAGATATTTTATGTCTAAGGGATTTAAACTCGTTGATGCTGAGGTTGTCAGAAAGAACAGGAAGTACGAACATCTCCAAACCCTTACCGGGGATCAGAAGATGCTGGCTGAGATGAGCCATCAGTTCGGTGCAGAGGTCGTGATTATCGGCAGTGTTGATGCCGCAGTTAACTCCTTTACAGTGGCTGGTGTTGAAGTGAGCTCAAACAAGGTTACTGTTTCTGTTAAGGTCATGAATGGTGATACGGGAGAGATAATCTCGACGGATAGTGAAAGCAAATCGGCACCAGGTATGAAGGGGGATTTTAAACTGATAACGGAAGAAGTAGTTGTAAAACTGGCAAAGAAAATGATGGAAGAGACACTGGATCGCTGGTCTTCTGAGCTAACAAATACAGTTACAGTCAAACTATTAGTGTCAGGCATTGATTCCTACGAGGATTTAATGCGGTTCAAGAATCTTCTGTCGATGGCAGTGAAGGGGTTCAAAGAGATGTACCAGCGTTCTTATGTTCAGGGAAGGGTTGACCTGGATTTAGAAATTAAGGGAAACACTCAGGGCTTAGCCGATGATATTGCGGCAATTAACGTAAATGGCGGGAAAGTTAAGATAGTAAAGATAACCCAAAACCAGATTGAAGCGATGCTCTTACATTGAGGGCAACGTACCTATCAGTATTTGACAGATTCAATCTATACTTAAGGATGATCGCTTTGCCAAAAATTTTATAAATATTAAGGGAGGTATCTAATGATTAAGCCAAGAAATTATCCGATGATTCTAATCGCTTTATTTATCCTGGTTCTTGTTTCTGCCTGTGCCGTAACCGAGAGTTACAAAACAGGACAGGAGTTGATTCAGGCGAACCGCTGGGAAGAAGCAATTCCTTTTTTTGAGCAGGCAGTGAAGGAGGATCCCAACAAGCAGGAGTACATAGATGCACTGAACCGGACAAAGCGGGAGGCGGCTAAGGTCCGTTATGAGAAGGCAAAACAGATACTTGCTTCTGCTCCTGAGGGGAACCTCTCTGTGCTCGAGCAGGTAGCGAAGGAAGCTGGTCTTGCCTATAACCTGGATCCTGGAAACAGCACTATTAAGGCTTTAGACAGTGATATCAGAGGAAAGATCGGTACCCTTATGAATAATCTTAAGTCGTTGTCCAGCCAGGCAGAATTGGACATGCAAAAGGAAGATTGGATGGCTGCCGTGGTAAAATTAAGACAGATAGTTAAGATTTCTGCCAGCTATGAAAATGCAGACAATAGACTCCTCAAAGCGGAGCAAGAAGGGACAAGGATGTTATATCAGCGAGGTTTAGCCTTCAGTAAACAGGAAGAATGGGGGTTGGCGGTCCAGGCTTTTAAGTCTGCTATGGATATTAATCCTAATTACCTGGATGTGGCCAAACTGCATAAGGATGCTATGTCAAGGGATAATGTTGATTATTACGTTAGTGAAGGTGAAAAAGCAAGGCAGGGACAGGACTGGGAAAGGGCTATTCGGCTACTCGAAAAGGCAAGCAAATACCAGCCTGACAATCGTGATATTGTGAAAAAGCTGGAGGACATTAAAATACATGTGGGGCAGATATATTTTCAGGAAGCTACCAGATTGGTCAGTCAGAGCAAGTTTTATAAGGCATTCAAAAGATTAGAACTTGCCGCTGCATCTTCACCTTCTCTATTAGACAGTCCTATTTATAGAGAATTTGTTAACAACTTTTGTGCAAAGCTGATGGAGAGGGCAGAAAAATTTTCCGGGCGTGAGATGTGGGGCAATAGCTTGGTCTGGCTGCAGAGAGCTGAGGCATTGAATCGTAATTACCCGGGGCTGTTTCAAAGGACCCTCGAGGTTAAAGACCAGATTAACAAGCGTATTAGAAAGTCCATCGCCGTTTTTGATTTTAGCAGTCCCAGTAACGATAGAGATGCAGGTAAAATAGCGGCAAACAAACTGATTGCTTACCTACACAGGAACGCCAGTGGTGATCTGCGTATCATCGAGCGTGAAAATCTGCAGTCTATTTTAAGGGAAATGCAGCTCGGACAAACCGGTCTCGTTGACATCAAGGCGGCACAAACCGCAAAGATGAGAGGGATTGATACATTTATTATGGGTGATGTTCTCCACTTCGCGGCTACGAAAACTGATACCCCAAGTATCAGTCAGGTTAAAGCCCTTGTTGACGAAACAGATGAACCCAATCAGCAATTCTTATTATGGAGCATGGCAAATCCAAGGCCAACCCCAGAACAGCTTAAGTCCGCTCCTCCTCCTACGATTAAGAAGAAGATTTATCAATTCATTTCCTACAGGCAGGGAACAACAAAAATCAGCTCCATAATAGAGGTCTCCTATAAGCTTGTGGATACCCTTACAGGAGAGAACATTTTTACCAATACAATCTCGGGAAAGATGTTTAAGGAGGATAAATACCAGGATGCCGTACCGGCTGCCGGTATCCCCTATGACCCGTTAGAGCTTCCGACAGAGGTAGAGGTAATGGATGAATTAACCAACGAGAAGGTGTCGGTGATGGGGCAGACTATCCTCAAGAATTTTCAGAGCCTTGAGGTTGAGTACTTTAACCAGGGTCAGCAATACCAGAAACGACGGAATCCGGAACTTTCCATTGAAAGATTTACAGATGCCATTTTTGATGAAAAATTAAAGGGCATATCCACTCCGATTTCCCAGAAGTCCATGGACATGATTGTCGAACTTGTTCAAAATGATTAAATAATTAACTAATAATTATCCAGTAGATTTAGGATGGAGGAGAGAATGGGCAAAAAGTGGTGCTTGATTTTTTTGATGATACTGATATTTTATCCAGTCATTGTCTTAGCCGATACTCCCCTGCAGGCCAAGATTGCTGTTTTTAACTTCAGAACTGTAAATATGGAGGCTTCGGGTTATGGTACCTCGGTTACCAATCTGCTTATAGATTCCCTTAAAGAGAAAGGTGAACTGATCATGATTGGCCGTAGGGAGCTTGAGGCTTTTTTGAACCTCCATGATCTCCAGCAGGATGATAATCCGGCAAATGTGGTTAATATCGGTACACAACTGGGGGTTGACGTCATAGTTGTCGGCAACGTTGAAAAAAAGGGAGCTACAATTGTGGTCAACTGTAAGGCTATTCATATCAAACAGAAGACGTCTATTTTTGATACCCAGTTGGTATCCTTCGGTGATACAGCTCTGGGGGGTGAAATCAAAAGGCTGAGTACCTTGATCAGCAAAGCAATAGCAGATGCCTATACCAAAAAAGTGAGTGAAGAAAAGCCTACGCCTACTTGGGGAGGCCCCACTAATATACAGAAACGATCGGGTAGCAGGAGCATATATTTGAGCTGGGAAAATGCACCCGGTAACACTGCCGTCAGTTATGAGGTGTTTCGCAGTACTTCCGAATCCGGTCCTTTTGCCTGGATTTCTCAGGTAGCACAACCAGAGTATCTTGATCGGAATTTAGAGAAGAATACCACTTATTATTATCAGGTCAGGGCATCTGCTAGTAGTGGGCTTCGCAGTAATTTTTCATCAGTTATTCGTGCTGAGACAGTCCCTGTTCCTAACCCCCCTGTTATTTTAAAGGCAATAGGCCACATAAAGAGTGTTGAGTTGACATGGTCCCCCAATCCAGCAAAGAGCGATGATCCCCTGGAATTGAAGGGGTATAAACTCTATCGGGCAAAAGCAGAAGATGGTCCATACAAAGAGGTGGTCAATATCCTCGGCCGGGATCTGGGTATTGGTGTAAATGTCACAACTACTCTCGACAAGTTGCTTAAGGTGGTCCGTGTAGATCGGGGACTCGGCGATGGGGAAGGCTATTACTATAAACTGACGGCATATAATGAAAAGAGTTTGGAAAGTGAATTTTCCAGCTCTGTTAAGGCTACAACCACATCGGTTGTCAGTGGTGTCTCCGCCCACGGAATGATAAGGGAAGCTAAACTGACGTGGGTTCCTGTTGATTCTCCTTTCGTCAAGGGATACTACATCTATCGAAGCACTGGAGAAACCGGAAATTTTACCAAGATTAAGAAAGTTGAGGTTTCTAACATTTCAGGTACCGGTACCAGGGAGAAGATGGAGTATAATGATAGGGAAGAACTTGGCGATAATCTTTCCTATTACTATAGAATTACTGCTTTTGAGGATGAGGATAGGGAAACGTCACCATCAGTGGCGGTATCAGCCGTAACAAAGGGTAAACCACCTGCTCCGGAGGGGGTAAAAGCTGTAAGTGGCATGGTAAAAAAGGTGGAACTTACGTGGACGGCGAGTTCCAATGAAGACATTGAGGGTTACAAGATCTACTGGTCCAGAGAAAAGGTAGGTAAATATATGTTGCTCTCAAGATTAAAGGGACGGACGACTAATAAGTTTACCCACGACGGGGGAGGGGAAGAAAAGCTCGATGATAACACCACTTATTATTACATAATCAGATCCTTCAACAAGGTGGATGTGGAGAGTGATTTTTCTGAAACAGCCTTTGCCACGACAAAGGCTAGACCGACGAAACCATCAGGACTTAAAGGAGAAGAAGGGAAAGTAAAGGAGGTGCCTCTTGCCTGGCTATCAAATCCAGAAAACGATATCGTCGTTTATCATGTCTGGCGCGCTGGTCCTGAGAAGGAAGAATTTACCCGCATTGCGGATATTCGTAGTGAAACCGCATACATTGATAAGGGTCTCAAAGATGGCTGTGGTTATCGTTACCGTATCCAGGCAGAAGACAGGGATGCACTGCTAAGTGATTTTTCGGAAACCATCAGTGTTCAGACTAAACCTAAACCGAAACGTCCTGAGGGACTTAACGGCAACCTGACTAAGGGAAAGGTCGTACTCAACTGGAACCCTGGGAGCGAACCTGACATTTCACATTATGATATTTACGAAAAACGGTTTTTAGGACTCGCAAAGATTGCCACCGTTAAAATACCAGGTTTTACCGGGGAAAGTCTTCCGAAGGGGAAGGAAAAGGCATATGTCGTTATCTCTGTTGATAAGGACGGTCTTGAAAGTGAGCCCAGCGAAGAAGTAACCATCATGAGAAAATAGAGGGATATGATTTCCCAAATACAAACTTGACGAACTCGTAAAAAGTCAAAATTGGGATGGCAAAGTAATCCGCCAGAGGCGGACAGATGGACTTTTTACGAAGCCATCAAACTTTATTTTTAAACTAAGGAGGGTTTAGTGATGCGATATAGAGGGGGGCGGATTCTATTGGTATGTCTTATTGTGTTTTTTCTCTGTACTGTATCCTTTGCCGCTGAAATTGGAACATATCAGATTGTTCCTGGCAAAGATGACAATGCCTACCTCGTTAATACAACAACGGGGGCAGTCTGGGTTCTTACCTATCGTACCCTTCCCACGGGACGGGAACCCGTTGCCATACCCTATAAATTTATAAAATTCTCGCCTCAGAATTATAAAAGTTTTCTTATTGAGGATGTTCCAGGTGCTTTTATAAAATTATCACCCCATAATTATAAAGAATTTCTTAGTGAAGAGGCTCCCCCGACTCCAGGAAGGGTCAAAGAACGCGTTGATGATGGAAAGTGAGTTTGTATACGTAGAATTTCAAGATAGAGGTCAGGGGTTGTCCCCTGACCTTTTGCCCTATCTTAGTAGAGAGGTCGGACCCATCCAGTTGTTTTGTCAATGGCAAGCTTAGCTACCAGAGAATCCTCTTTTGTACGGATCTCTGCCTCAAAGTAGGTATCTTTATCAGTGATTTTTCCCACCTTGAGATTGGGGTTTGTACCGACATAATTACCGAGAATAGACTTTGCTTCTTTCTCAGTTATGGCTTTAGTCTCTCCATAGGTACCAGGAGCGTTCCGGCAATAGCCACCGTAACCCGGGACTATCATATTGCCCCCGTAGCCACCATAGCCTGGACCCATCATGCGGCCATTATTGCCACCATAACCAGGGCACATCATGTTCATGCGCCCCCCATAACCACCACGGGCAAATGCAACGCCCCCCATCCATATTCCTAATACCACAGCCAATACGACCAATAAAGCCAATCCCTTCTTCATGTCTGACACCTCCTTTCTTTATATTTTTTGTAATATTTGTAATAAGGTAAATGCAATGGCTGTGCCACAAGGAGAAAAAGATGTGAGAAATTATATAACCTATTGAATTTAAAATATTTTTTAGAAGATTAAGATAAGGGGAATTTATACGCTGAAGACCCCTATTGCATAATTTTTTCACATAGGAGCATTCGTAGATGGGAAAGATTGAGTAGTTTTTATACGGATACGGAATGCAACTATATCTCTAACCCGTATTCTTTTATCTTATTTTGTAGTGTCTTTCTTGTTATTCCAAGGATAGCAGATGCTTTTGTTCTGTTTCCACCTGTCTTTTCAAGTGTCCTCCGTATAACCTCCCTCTCTGTATCTCGAAGAGTATGACCCATGATAATTTCAGACTGTTCTTCTTCCTGCTGAGACCCACCGATAGCGGAGGGAAGATCGTTCAGGGAGATTATCTCCCCTCTACACATGATTACCATCCTTTCCACGATGTTCTCAAGCTCCCTGACATTTCCAGGCCATGTGTAACGAATTAATACATCAATTACTCTTGGTTCAAATCCTCTTATACTTCTTTTGTTCTTTTCATTGTATATACAAAGAAAATGCTCTGCAAGGATTGGGATGTCCTCTTTTCTCTCCCTGAGTGGTGGTATAGTAATGGGTACAACATTGAGCCTGTAGTAGAGATCTTCTCGGAACTTTCTCTTTTTAACCTCTTCCTCGAGATCCTTGTTGGTGGCTGTAATGATCCTGACGTTCACCTGGATTGTCCTGGTTCCCCCTACTGCCTCGAATTCCCTCTCCTGAAGGACTCTGAGAATCTTAGCCTGGGTTGGAATGGACATCTCTCCTATTTCATCAAGAAATATCGTTCCACCGTCGGCAAGTTCGAATCTTCCCTTTTTTTTGTATATAGCACCAGTAAATGCCCCCTTTTCATGACCGAAGAGTTCACTCTCAAGAAGTGTTTCTGGAAGTGCTGCACAGTTGACCTTGATATATGGATTCTCCTTTTTAGGGCTGTTCTGATGAATAGCGTTGGCCACAATCTCTTTGCCCGTCCCACTCTCTCCAAGGAGAAGTACAGTAGCATTTGTCGGCGAAACCATGGAGAGGGTTTCGAAAAGCTCTTTCATCTTTGGGCTGTTACCGATAATGCTGGAGAAGTCGAATCTTATTCCAAGCCTTTCTCTATTCAATAAGTTTTCCTCTTCCAGTTGCCTGTAACGAAGAACCTTATTAACCTTGATAATGAGTTCATCCATATCCAGTGGTTTAGTAAGATAGTCCTCAGCACCTGATTTGAGTGCCTGCACCGCTGAATTGATGGAGCCGTATGCTGTCATTATGAGAACAGGGATGGTGGGGTTTATCTGTCTTATCTGTTTGAGAGCATCTATCCCATCCATCTTTGGCATTCGTACATCCATAAGGACAAGATCAAAAAACCTTTCAGAGACTCTATCTACGGCTTCCTTGCCATCCGACGCCTCCACCAGTTCAAAGCCTTCCCCCTTCAGGTGGGCACCAAGCATCATTCTATGGCTTTCTTCATCGTCAACAACAAGGATACTCTTTTTAACCATACCTTTTCCTCTATGAGACGGGTAACTCGATACGAAATACCGTTCCCGAGCCTTTTTTGCTTTTTACTGATAAGGTTCCACTGTGATTTTCCACAATTCTGTGGGCGATGGCAAGTCCCAGTCCTGTACCTTCCTTCTTTGTGGTGTAGAAAGGGTCAAATATCTTTGACAGCTCATCTTCGGGTATGCCGGGTCCTGTATCCTCGATTTCTACAAAGAAAGCATCGGCGTCTTCTCCTCTGAAACAACGAATCCACAGGTTTCCTCCCTTTTGCATGGCATTTAGACCATTCAGTTCTATGTTGAGCAGTACCTGGGTGATCTGATCCCTGTCTAATTCCAGGTCAGGAATACCTTCTTCTATATCTATAATTACCTGTATGCTCTTAGATCTGGCATCGTCCTGGATAAGTTCAATGCTATGATGAATGAGGTCAGCAAGGGAGACCTTTTCTTTTACAAGTTCCCTAGGTCTGGCAAAGTCCAGCAGGTTCGATATTACCCTATTGAGCCTCTCCACCTCCTTGATCATGACTCCACCGTATTTGTGATCTTCGGTTCCTGGAATGGTCTTCTTAAGGAAAAACTGGGCAAACCCCTTTATAGAACTCAGTGGGTTTCTGATTTCATGTGCCATCCCTGCAGCCAGACTTCCCAGACTCGCAAGTCTTTCGCTTCTCTTAATCCTCTCTTCCAATTCCTTTATTTCTCTCAGATCCCTCAGTATGAATACCGCTCCAAGGTCCTCTCCATCTTCAGAGATAAGCCTGGCAGCACTGACCGAAAGAGGAATGGATTCTCCATTGCCACAGGGATATTCGATCTCCCTCTCAAGGACTCTCTTCCTATCCTTTAATGACTGGAGAAGCGGGGTTGCAAATGTGAGGAAGGTCCTTTTCAGCTCTTTACGCTCATCTGGTATCCCTTCTAAGCTAAAAATCTCCCTTGCCCTGTTATTAACTGTAACAATCTCTCCTTTATCATCAATGGAAATAACCCCGTCTGGCATGTTACCCACTATATTTGTTGTATAAGTAGTCATAGAATCGAGGGTTCTGTTGACGATGTAATAATTTTGGGCAAGAAAGATGAAATACAGGCTTGCCGACCCCATAACAAGCAGGATCAGCGCCATCATTATGGCATGCCGGATATCGCTCCTTTGCGCCTCATCGAATGTACGGGTATCCAAACCCACTATGGTATATGCCTTTCCAGATAGAATAGAATCGAAGACTCCCCCCCTGGAAACCATCATGGAATGCATCATCGAATGTCTGGGACCATGCATGGCACCCCTCATTCCCCTGAATGCAACCAGAGGCTGAAATCTCTTGGCAACAAGGAATTGTCCATCCGTATCGAACCAACTCTTGGGCACCTTCTGCTCCTTCAGTTCCTTCAGCTTCTCCATTTGGGGATATGAGGTACCTGCCAATTCATCATCACTGTGAGCGATTATGAGACCGTCTTCCTCTATGATGCTTATAAAGCGAATGTCCGTCAGGGTCGAAATTTCGGACATAAGCCACTGAAGATTTCCTCCCCTTCCCATCATCCCCATCATACCAGAACGGAAGGATGCCTCCATGCTCCTGAGAACAATGGTACCATCCCTTAAAAGCGATTCCTCCATCCTGACCCTTTCCCGATGGAGGTTCCTGAAGGTTGAGATACTCAGTAAAACAATAAGGGTAAGGACTGTTGTCAGTATTGTGATAGAAGGAAGGTAAAGCCTTTTCTTCTGCATTAGTTACCTCTGAAGGTTCAAGCTTGTTGCAAAACAACTAACTTAACTGAGGGGGACGCCCTTAAGTTTCTAAGTTACTAACCCAATAGCAGATAATCATTTTCTCTCGCAATCCATTTGTCACCCTACTGCCAACTTAAAATCTTAAGGACGTCCCCCCTATTTACCCCGAATAGTCCGTTTAGAGAAGCGATAACTGTTAGTGCATATCACAATAATTACCGTTAAAATAAAATCAACGATTATAGTACTAAATTGTTGTAGCAATCGGCGACTTAAACCTCCTCAATCTCAGGGCATTTGAAACTACGGTCACAGAGGAGAGCCCCATAGCGGCGGCTGCAAAGATGGGGTTGAGTAGTATTCCGAAAAAGGGGAAAAGAACACCGGCGGCAACGGGAATCAGAATGGTGTTGTAAGCAAATGCCCAGAAAAGGTTCTGCTTGACGTTCCTTATAGTGGCTTTACTCAAGGCAATCGCTGTAACCACACCTTGCAAATCTCCACTGATAAGAGTTATATCCGCCGCTTCCATGGCAACATCTGTACCTGTGCCAATGGCAATGCCTACATCTGCCTGTGCCAAAGCAGGGGCGTCATTAATCCCGTCCCCAACCATTGCCACTTTTTTCCCTTCTTTCTGTAATTTTTTAACTTCACTGGCCTTAACTTCCGGAAGTACTTCTGCTAGCACCCTCTTTATACCTATCTGTTCGGCTATGGCGCTGGCGGTTCGTTGGTTGTCTCCTGTGATCATGATTACTTCAAGCCCCAGGTTATACAATATGGCAACAGCCTCCTTTGAATTATCCTTCAGGGTATCTGCTACCGCAATAACTCCTCCAGGGCTTCCATCAACAGCCACATACATAGGGGTCTTCCCCTGGCTGGAGAGTCCCTCTGCCTTTTTCTCTAGGTTTCCGATATCGATTTTCCTGTCTCGCATAAGCTTTATATTACCAAGCAGAACATTTTTGCCGTTTATGGCAGCCTCGATACCATAGCCTGGAATGGCATTAAAATCCGATGGTGTCTCCAGGGTTAGCTTTTGTTCTCTTGCTTTAGTAACAATTGCCTCGCCAAGAGGATGCTCCGATCCCCTTTCTGCTGATGCTGATAGCATGAGGATTGTTTCGGGATTAAAACCTTTGCTGGTCAATACATCAGTAACGGATGGCTCCCCTTTTGTCAGGGTGCCTGTTTTGTCAAGGATGATAGCGTTCAACTTATGGGCAGTTTCCAGTGCCTCTCCGCTTCTGATAAGCACACCATTCTCCGCCCCTTTACCTGTTCCTACCATGATGGATGTAGGGGTTGCCAGTCCGAGAGCGCATGGACAGGCAATGATGAGAACTGCCACAAAGTTAAGCATGGCATAGGTTAAGGCTGGATCCGGGCCAAAGAGATACCAGATGGTGAAGGTTAGTATAGCGATCCCAATGACAGCGGGCACGAAGTAACTGGCAATGATATCTGCCATACGGGCAATGGGGGGCTTTGAACCTTGAGCCTCTTCAACCATGTTTATAATCTGGGCGAGCATAGTATCTTTCCCTACCTTTTTAGCCTCGAATTGAAAGGTACCCGTTTTATTGACAGTAGCCCCTATTACTTTATCTCCAACCTTTTTCTCCACTGGGATGGACTCTCCGGTAATCATGGATTCATCTAAAGAGGAATGGCCCTCTTTGATAATACCGTCCACAGGGACCTTTTCTCCAGGCCTGACAATTACAGTGTCACCAACTTCAACCTCTTCGATAGGGATATCTATTTCTTTTCCATCCTGTAATACCCTTGCCGTTTTTGCCTGGAGTCCCACGAGTTTCTTTATAGCTTCGGAGGTCTGCCCCTTAGCCCTGGCCTCCAACAAACGGCCCAGGAGAATCAGCACAATGATGGCACCAGCAGTATCGAAGTAAACCGTAGCTATCAATCCCTTTGCGCTAAACAATTCCGGTAAAAAAATGGCTACTACACTGTATGCATACGCTGACGAGGTTCCCACAGCAACCAGGGTATTCATGTCTGTGGTTCTAAGCTTTGCAGTTTTCCACATACCTACATAAAACTGCCAGCCCACCCAGAACTGTATAGGGGTTTGAAAGAAAAGTTGGAGGATAAAGTTGGTCTGTCTGTCCCATTCCCACAATTTGCCCATGCCAAGGGGTTGCCAATAGGCAAGTAGAAGGATGGGGATCACCAGAATCACACCGACCAGGAGCTTGTTTCTTAACTTTTTGAATTCTGCTTCCCGGGCAGTCTTCTCCTTTTCGACAAGATCCTTCTCTTCCACGTCCAGTACCTTGTAACCCGAATCCGTAACGGTCCTTTTCAGTTCTCTTACAGATACTATTCCCGGGGAATATTCAACGGTGGCTTTCTCTGTGGCAAGATTTACGGTTGCTTTAACGACCCCCTTCTCGTTGTTCAGTGCCTTTTCTACTCTGGCTACACACGAGGCGCAGGTCATCCCCTGAATGGAAAGCGTTATTCTTTCCACATTGCCTACCGAACCTTCTGCCATATTTTCCTACACCCCCTTTCAAGAAAGACGGCTTAAGAACGTTCTCCCAACACCTTACTTATTTTCTCGATCTCCCTTTCCAGCGTTTTCTGCCTTCTGGAGATGCTGAAGATGTAAAGAAAGATAATTAACCACGTAATACTAAAGGCAGCAAAGAGATAAAGGGTACCAGTCATTGTAATTATCCTCCATGTTTTTCGTGCTGGAGATGAATTTTGTCTTCTATGAGGTCCCTCATCTCCCCGACCTTGTATCTCATATTCTCCAACCCGATTCTGTTTATGAGAAGCAACAAGAAAAGAAGAAGAAAAGCGACAAATGAAATTATTAATGTATGTTGCATCGGAATCGAAATATTGATACCCTTCCCTGTGATAACTAAAGGATGTATAGTCCTCCATAGCCTGATAGCCAGGAAAGTAATAGGAACATTAATGAATCCAAAAATCCCGAATACGGCAGAAAAGGTTGACCGCTGACTTTCACCTGCTACCCTTCGAAGCATGAGATAGGCAACATAAATAAACCAGAGAATCAATGTCGTCGTTAATCTTGGATCCCACGTCCACCATACGTTCCAGATGGGTTTTGCCCATATGGGGCCGGTTATCAAAACAACGGTACAGAATATTACCCCTATTTCCGCAGAAGAAGATGCTATTATATCCCACCGATGATTTCTTTTATAGAGGTAAAGAATGCTGGCTATAAAGGTCATAAAAAAGGCAAAAAAAGCTAAAAAAGCAGAAGGTACATGTAAGTAGAAAATCTTCTGCACAATGCCCATGCTTTTTTCAACAGGGGCATAAACAAATATGGCATAAAGAGCCAGAAGCATCATAAAAAAGGTGATAAGCTGAAACGTCTTAAGAAGGGTTCGATTGTTCGTCAACATTATTCCTCTAAGATAAAACCAAATGTTAAATAGGCAAGCAGAAGAAAGACCAGATCAAATGCAATCAAAATCTTTAGCCACGAATATATCTCCTGTATCGCTCCTCCTTGGAGAATTATGCCGGTTGACTTAACCAGAGCAATAATCATGGGAACGGAGATCGGAAATACGAGGATCGACAGCATAACATCCCTTGCTTTTGTCGTTGCAGACATAGCGGAAAAGATTGTACCTATAGTCGCAAAACCCAATGTCCCCAAAAAAACAATCAGCGTCAGGGGCAATAGAAACGGTACGATATTTATGTTATACAGAACGGTAAATATGGATAAAGTAAATATCTCCATAATGGCCATAAATATGAAAGGCCCTATCATTTTACCCAGATATATCCCCCATGGGCTTATCGGACAGAGTAGTAAACCATGAAGAGTCCCCTTGTCCCGTTCCACACCAAAGGACCTGCCTAATCCAGTTAAGCCTGAAAATATGAATGCTACCCAGAGAATTCCTGAGATATTTTCCCTTAAATTTTTTGATCCTGTATCGAAGGCAAAGTTAAAGATAATCAAGACCAGGAAGGAAAAGAGGCACATTGAGAGGAGCATCTCTTTGGTGCGGAGTTCAGATGTTATGTCTTTCAACACGATGGACCACACTTTTTGAAGAAAGGTCATAGAGACACCTATACAGGCAATGTCTGTTACTCTGTGAGTTTAAAATAGATATCTTTAAAATCATCCTGAATTATCTTCGATACATCTTCCTTGTAAACAAGATTTCCTGATTTTAAGATCGCTGCCTGAGTGCACAGCTCAAACCCTCTGTCCAAATCATGAGATGTCATGACGATAGTTTTCCCCTGCTCCCGAAATTTTTTCAGGATTTGTTTGAAATCCTCAACACCGTGTTGGTCAAGGCCAGTAAAGGGTTCATCCAGAAAGAGTATCAATGGGTCGTGTATAATCGCCCGGGCTACAGAAAGGCGCTGCTGCATCCCACGGGAAAAGGTCTGGACATGATCCTTCATATATTCTCTCAATCCTACCAGTCCCATAACCTCTTCAATTCTCTCTTCCAGATTTATTACCTCATACATTCTACCGTAGAATTTCAGGTTTTCACAGGCAGATAGGTTATTGTACAGAAATGTATTGTGCGAAACAACCCCGATGATTTTATGGAGAGTTTCTCTATCGTATCCGGCATCAAACCCTGCAAACCAAACACTGCCTGAGGTTGGTCGCATTAGGAAACACAGTATTTGAATTAATGTTGTCTTACCCACTCCATTTGGGCCAAACAGCGCAAGAAAATCCCCCTTTTTTAAAGAAAGGTCGATCTTCCGCAGGACTGTCTTAACCCCGAATTTCTTTACCAGCCCCCTGGTTTCAATTATGTAGTTATCTTTACTCATACTTTGATGCACACTTTGGCATGATTGTCGTTGCAATGAACAGTCCGTTATCCTTGTATATCCCCTCTACCACAACTTCCCTTCCGGGCTTAAAAGAATCAGGAACAACCCCTCTGTAATCAACGTTAAGGCTGGATTTGCTATCCTCCATTTTAAAAAGCAGCCTTAAATCCTTGGGGTCCCATTTTACAGAATTCGGGGATACGTTTCCTCCTACCCGTACTGTTTGATTCTGGATTTCTGATGATTTTGCCAATACCTCGCTTACCGTTAAATAGTAAGTCATGGTATCCCTCAAGCCAGTATAGATGAGATACCCGATTACAGACACGATAATAAATGAAATTATAATGGGTTTAAGCCTTCTTCTCTTTTCCAAAACTCTCAATTCAATTGTTTTGTTATTTCTTTTGCCTTTTTTAATAACTCAGTCCGCTTTATCTGATACCCTTCAGAATTGACTCCACCTGATTCT
The DNA here is from genome assembly GCA_040757775.1 of Thermodesulfobacteriota bacterium. Lineage (NCBI taxonomy): Bacteria > Pseudomonadati > Thermodesulfobacteriota > Thermodesulfobacteriota bacterium. Next base: position 15,582 of record JBFLWQ010000027.1, on the reverse strand, counting down.
GACAGATCGTCCAATTCGGCTATAGCCTGCAAAACTGCCTGCTTTTGTTCATGCAGGTCTGTTAAGTTTGGCGAGGAAGTCTGTTCATCCCTTTCATACTGATGTTGCCTACTCTTTACAAATGGAATGGCAAACCCTGCTCCGAATAAGAGTACCACCAGTCCAGCAATAACCCACTTGAAAAAGTCTTTCTTCCCGGGGAGATTGTGAAATTTTATAACAACCTGAGACCCTTTAGCGAAATTCTTCCCTGAGAGGCGAGAAAAACGCCCCGCTGTATCTCCCACGGTTCCTTCGAATTCCAGTTGATCACTTTTAACCTTAATCCCTTTATCGGGAAAGAAGAAATCAATATTGTCCGTCTTAAGGGAGATACCTTTTTTAAATTGATAACCTGAGCCCCTGTAATCAACTGTATAAGAAAACAGGATTTTCTTCATGCCCGGCTTAATATCCATGGTGTCAGAAAACCCTTCTTCTGTCTTAACAACAAACCATGTCATTAAACCGTCTATATACTTAATATTGGTTGCCTCTTTTGGCAAATAAATTCGGAGCGTTTCCTTCTTTCCTGGCTTCAGTTCTTTTTGCCCAACATATACAATGTCACTTTGGTTTTCAACTACCATAAGTTCCTTTATCCAGAGAGATTCCCCTTTAATTTCCGAAAATATATGATGCATTTTGACATATATGCCTGTGTCCTTATCTGTAGTTTCGTAAACGATTAGATTAAGAATAAGAGTATTTTTGTTCTCAAAACCAACGGGCCGGCTGAAATATTCTACTTGCTTATAGTTAGTTGTAAGGAAATATACTATTTTTTTGTCAACACTTATACCATGGAATGAAAATGAACCAGCGGGGTTGGCTCTTGTGCGCCCAACTTCCGACTCTTTTCCGTCGGCAAACCTGTAAAGTATGATTTCAAGACCTTTCATACCTTTTCCACCCAATGTATTATTGATAACCCTTCCTTTGATAATGCCTGATGACGAATCTCCGGCTATCGAGATAATAGGGAACGGAAGGAGCAAAAGCATAAAGATCGATATGTACATTAAATTCCGAATTAGCCTCATTAGGATACTTTCTCCTATCTGTTCCTCTTATCTATTTCACTTTTCTTGTGGAGCGACTCATCCGTATCGCAAAAATTTCCCCTTCAATTTCTTTTTCAATATCTGCTTCGGCCAAAGCCGTTTCCCTTCTTTTTCTGCGATCCGGTAACATTACAATAGCAGCCCCACAAGCTATGACTCCTCCACCGATCCAGAGCCAGAGAACAAGAGGATTTATCATAACTTTAAAAGTTGCTCCATCTTCGTCATATCCAGCCAAGATGACGTAAAAGTCTTCCATTAAGTTTGTATGAAGTGCCACATCTGTGGTTAGCTGATCCTGGCCTTTGTATAAGCTCTTTTCAGGAGCTAAAATCCCCACTTTATAGGCCCCATTAAAAAGTGTTAGAATCGCAGCAACTGTGTGTTTATTGGCTGAAAGATAGCTGGAGAGGTCATCGTATCTCAATGTGTACCCCTTAATGTTGAAGGATTCTCCCTTTTTTAATGTTATCTGTTTTTCAATATTAAAGGCACTGCCAGTTACAGCCACAAATATCAAAATAACTCCAAGGTGAACAATATAGCCGCCGTATCTTCTTTTATTCCTTGCTACCACATTCCATAATGCCCTTGGGTACTTTTCGCCTGATGATGTGTGTCGAGCTCTGGTGCAGTTAAGAAACTCAAGGGAAATGGTAACCAGAGCAAAAATAGACAGGGTAAATGATACCAGTACATAAAGAGAACCGATTCCCAAAACATAGAGAACAGTAGCCCCTGTTATGGAGAAGATAGAAGGCAAAAGCAATTTCTTAAGGAAGTTCTTGACAGATGCTTTGCTCCATGTAATTAAGGGACATACTCCTGCGAGCAGTAATAATACTAAAGCAACAGGCGTAACAACGGTATTAAAAAAAAGGGGGCCCACCATAATCTTTACTCCACGAATTGACTCAGATATAATAGGGAAGAGTGTTCCCCATAGTATTGCAAATGCCATTCCGACAAGTAGCAGATTATTGTACAGGAAGCTGCTTTCTCTGGATAGCATTGATTTCAGCTGGTTTTTGCTTTTTAGCTCAGGCAGTCGATAGATTAGAAAATTAAAAGATACCACAGTTACAATGCCTAAAAATAACAGAAAGAGCCAGCCCAGCGATGATTGCCCGAAGGAATGGACAGAAGAAAGGACCCCGCTTCTGGTGATAAAGGTTCCAAAAATGGTCAGGAGAAATGTGAAGATGATCAATAAGATATTCCATACCTTTAGCATGCCTCGTTTTTCCTGAACCATTACCGAGTGCAGGTACGCTGTTCCAGTAAGCCAGGGTATTAACGAGGCATTTTCTACCGGATCCCATGCCCAGTAGCCACCCCATCCCAGCTCTACATAAGCCCACTGAGCACCCAACACGTTTCCCACTGTCAAGAATAACCATGAAAAGATTGTCCATTTTCTGGTAGTTCTTATCCATACGTCTCCCAGTTGTCCGGTAATGAGGGCTGCTATTGCAAACGCGAAGGGTACGGAAAATCCGACATATCCCATGAATAAAGCAGGGGGATGAAATATCATGCCCGGGTTTTGGAGCATAGGGTTTAAGCCCTGACCATCATATGGTACATGGCTGAGACTCTTAAATGGATTGGTTACAAAGACCATCAGGAGTGTGAAAAAAAGCGTAATTATCATTAACACTGAAAGAACATAGGGTAAAAGCTCCCGGTTCTTCTTTCTGTTCTGGAAAATTACTATCACGGCAAAAACAGAAAGAAGCCATGTCCAGAAGAGGAGAGAGCCTTCCTGCCCTGCATAAAATGCCGTCAATGTATAACTCATCGGGAGGCTGCGACTTGTGTATCTTGCTACGTATTCGACTTGAAAATCTCTTGTCACCAAAGCATATACCATAGCTACAGAGGCTAAAGTCAGAAATCCAAATACGGCGATGGCAGCATTCTGAGATCTGTCTATTGTCCTTTCTTTTAGGCATCTAACCCCCAAAATAGAGGTTAATGCCGAATAGCCAGCAAGTACGAATGCAATTAGCAGGGAATAAAATCCCATTTCAGTCATGGTTTGTTTAGGATTTTGATATTAGAATTTAAGGTTTATCGGCTAAATGGCCCTAAAGAGAAGCAAGCGGCAGATAAATGGTAAAAGTGGTACCTTGTCCTGGCCTACTTCTAACTACTGTTTTTCCCTTATAACTCTCTATTATCCTGTATGCAATAGCCAAACCCATTCCTGCGCCTTTTTCCTTTGTAGTGAAGAAGGGATCGAATATCTTGTCCAGGTTCTTTTTGGGTATTCCACAGCCGGTATCGGTTATAATAATCTCTAAAAGATTATCTTCTGCTTTTTGGCTGTTACTCATATATTTGGGATTTCTGACTTCTATCTTTAACTTTCCGCCCTCTGGCATTGCCTGAACGGCGTTTATAAACAGGTTCCAGAATACCTGCTTTAACTGTCTTGGGTTAGCTTCTACCATACCGTCTCTAAGCAGGTTCTTATACACCTCGATGTCTTTATTCCACTCAGGGCTGTTAACAAATTCCCCCAGTGTATCATTAATAACTTTTGCAATATCGACAACCTCTTTTCCTTCCAGGCCTGGTTTAGCAAACAGCAAGAAATCGGCGATCAGAGCGTTTAGCCTTTCTGTCTCCCTTATAGCAATCTCCATTAAGCGTTTATTTCCGTTATCCAGTTGCAATTCACCCTTCAAAACCTGAATGGAACCACTCACAGAGGCAAGGGGGTTTCTCATCTCATGGGCTATCCCCGCTGCCAAACGGCCTACAGCGGCTAATCTATCAACCATTCTAATATGTTCTTCCATTGCCCTAAGCTTAGTTAAATCCTGAAATATCAGGATATCTCCCAGCTCTTCTCCTCTGGAATCCCTTAAAGAAGAGATTGAAAAACCCAGGTGCAGAGTATCTCCATCCTCTCTTTTAAATTCGATTTCTAATCGAGAGGGAGAATGGCCAGGATTTAAGGAGTCTTTTAAGCACGGAAAGATATCTTCAACCCCTGAATTGCAAACCTGAAGAGAACTATACCCGGTAATCTCTTCAGCCGTCTTATTGAAAAAGGTAACCTTACCCTTTAAATCGGTGGTTAATAAGCCACTGTTAATACTCTGGATTATATTTCTATTCAGCGCTTCCAATTGATCAAAGTCAACCTGTTTTTTTTGTAACTCCCTTTTCGATCTTCGTGTCTGCTCTGAAAGCAAGCTGCTTAAAAATGCAACCAGGTAAAAAGCAGTAATATTTATCAATATAGAGTAAAATACGTCTGTAGTCTGATAATCTTTTGGTCCCAATACCTTACTCGAAACAGGATGGATTATCCCATAAAATTCCAGGTCTAAAAGCCCCCCGTATAGTATACTGCATAAAGAGGCAACAAAAATCCCTCCCTTTCTATATACAAGAATACTGGCTGTAATGATGGAAATACTATACATGAAAGTGAAGACACTTCCTTTTCCTCCGGTGGAATAGATTAGGAATGTAATAAGAAATATATCCAGTATAATCTGCAGGTAGGCAAAGACTGGGAGATTCTTAATCCTGTTTACTATAAAGGCATAAATGAAGGTCAAAAAGTAGACTATTACGATAACTGTATATAGATATATTAAAAAAGGGGCGAGATACGATGGGGTTTGTTTAAGCTGGATCAGTATAGTGATGCCAAGGAGAAAGGTGATAACCAATACCCTCAGGAACATCAACCAATGAAGCTTCTTCAGGAATTCTCTTTGGACATCTTCTGGTTGGGAGTCCCTGGTGTCTGAATACTGCTTAATAGTCATCTTCGCTATCCATGATCCCATGTTTTTCCAATTTATAACGGAGAGACCTCAAATTGATATTTAGCAATTCCGCCGCCTCCTTCTTAACTCCATGGGTCTTTTTAAGGGTGTCCAGCAGTATGTTCTTCTCCAGATTTCTTAAAACTGCTTCCATATCCAGCCCTTCATGGGGAACTTCTATCTTTATCTCTTTGGCGGGTTTTTCGTAACCGTTTTTGGATTCAGCAAGGGCTAAACTCTCGGGCAGGACAATGCTCGGAGTCTCTAAAGCAACACTTCTTTCTATGATTGTTTCAAGTTCTCTAACATTTCCTGGGAACTTGTAGTTTAAAAGGGATTCCATTGCATAAGAGGATATTCTTCTTATATCTTTGCCCAGTTCGTTTGAGTACTTTTCTAAAAAATAACGGGTCAGGATTGGGATATCCTCTTTTCTATCTCTTAAAGGTGGTATCCTGATCTGGATTACATTTAAACGATAAAACAGATCTTCCCTAAACTCTCCTTGAATAACCTTGTCCTCCAAATCCTTGTTTGTTGCTGAGATTATCCTGACATCTACAGAACTCTCCTCAGTTTCTCCGATTGGCTTAAAGGTTTTGTCCTGGACTACTCTCAACAGCTTAATCTGTATTGGTAAAGGAAGATCACCCACCTCATCCAGGAAAATTGTCCCTCCATCAGCTGCCTCGAACAATCCAGCTTTATTGTATAATGCCCCGGTAAAGGAGCCTTTTTTGTGACCAAATAGTTCACTTTCAAGTAAACTCTCAGGGACACCGCCGCAGTTAATAGTTAAAAGTGGGTGGTCTTTTCGAGAACTGTCATAGTGAATAGCTTTTGCTACTAATTCTTTACCTGTCCCACTCTCTCCACATATCAATACATTTGACTTGGTCTGAGAGACCTTTTGGATAAGGTTATAAACCCTCATCATTTCTTTGCTTTTACCAACCAGGTTAATACTGCCAAATTTATAACTATTATCAAATTCACCCGGAACTAACGTGTTTTCCCTATACTGCTTTTTACTTTCTAACGCATTTTTAATGATTGATTTTATCTCATCAACCTTGAACGGTTTGGTAACATAGTCATAGGCACCCTCTTTCATAGCTTCAATAGCGGTTTTCATAGTAGCATAAGCAGTAATTAAAATGATAACAGTTTCAGGAGCTATCTCTTTGATCCTATGCAGAACATCCAGACCAGTAACCTGTGGCATCTTTATGTCCGTTATCACCATGTCATATGAAAGTTCCTTGCAAAGTTCTATTGCTTCTTTGCCATTAGTGGTACAGTCAACATCATACCCCTCTTTTTTCAGCATAATCTTTAAAAATTCAAGCATACTTGGTTCATCATCAACTACCAGTATATTTGCCATTAATGAGTTCCTTAAATTTGACTTTTACGACTTCATCAATCTTTAACTCTTTTTATGTCGGCACCTAAATTCGAAAGTTTTTCTACTATACGTTCATATCCCCTGTCTATATGATAGATTCTTGATATCTCTGTTTTTCCTTCTGCGGCAAGACCGGCTAAAATGAGGGAGGCGCTTGCCCTCAGATCGGTTGCCATAACAGGGGCTCCATTTAAACCAGAAACACCCTTTACAATAGCACTGCGCCCCTCAATCCTGACATCTGCTCCCATCCTTCTAAGTTCACTAACATGCATGAATCTGTTTTCAAAGACTGTCTCAGAAATTACACTTGTCCCATTTGCAAAACACATCAATACCATCATCTGAGCCTGCATGTCCGTTGGGAACCCGGGATAGGGCAATGTCTTTATATCAACACTTCGTATTGGTTTGGTTCCAATTACTCTGACCCCATCACTCTCACAGGTTAACTTAAGTCCTGCTTCTTTAAGCTTGCTGAATACGGCATCCATGTGTTCTATATTGCAGTTATGGACTTTAATATTGCCGGCAGTTATTCCAGCAGCAATCATAAATGTCCCTGCTTCTATCCGATCCGGAATAATTGTATGATTAATAGGCTTTAATTCCTTCACCCCTTCAATGGTTATAACCTCTGTTCCTTCTCCTCTTATATTTGCTCCCATCTTCTTCAAGACATTAGCCAGCTCCACCACTTCAGGTTCACAGGCAGCATTCTCCAGGGTCGTTACACCGTCAGCTAAGGTTGCCGCCATCATTAGATTTTCTGTGCCGGTAACGGTTGGGATGTCGAAAAAGATAGGAACCCCTTTGAGACTTTTTGCTTCCGCTTCCACATAACCATGCTTAAGGTCTACCTTTGCCCCCAGGGCAGTCAATCCATTTAGATGAAGATTAATAGGCCTTGCTCCAATAGCACATCCCCCTGGCAGAGCTACCTTTGCCTTCTTTAATCTGGCGATCAGCGGACCCAGTACTAAGACTGAGGCCCGCATTGTCTTAACCAGATCATACGGAGCCTCATAATTGTTTAAACCAGCAGCATTGATCTTTATATCCTCTTCTTCTTCAACCTTTACACCCAGTCCTAGAAGCAATTTTTTTATGGTCTCTATATCCCTCAGGTTTGGAACATTTGAAAAGGTATTCCAACCCTCTGTAAGTATGGAAGCTGCAAGTATTGGAAGGGCAGCATTCTTGGCACCGCTAATCTTAACTTCACCCGCCAGTCTCTTTCCGCCGTTTATTATTATCTTTTCCAATCTATCTATCCCTTCTTTTGGGCCTTTACTACCCTTTCAATCCCTGAAAAATCCTTTACAATCGATGCTGGATTAAATTCTCCCGTTAATTCTATAAGTCTGGTTACCTTTTCTGCCTGTCCTTTCCCCAGCTCCAGCATTAGCCAGCCATCTCTGGCCAAATATCTTCCTGCTTGAGATAATATCTGTCGATAGAATCTTAGTCCTTCTTTCCCACCATTCAAGGTGATTCTCGGTTCAAAACCCCTCACTTCTGGTTGAAGATCCTTGAAATCTTCTATGGGAATATATGGAGGATTGGATATAACAAGATTAAAGGCACCAGCTCTTTCCCTTACAGGTTTAAAGAGACTGCCCTGTAAAAAAGTTATGTATTCTTCCACCCCATGGAATCTGGCATTTTCACTGGCAGTTTTTATAGCTATGTCTGATATGTCTGTTGCAACAATCGATCCTTTGCGGAGTTCTTTTGCCAGGGCAATGGCTATAGCCCCACTCCCCGTACCGAGTTCTAATATATTGATTGTTTTATCAGATGATTTATCTTGAGGAAATGTCCTGAGGGCCTCTTCTACCAAGATCTCAGTTTCCGGGCGAGGGATCAATACCCCTCTGGCAACTTTGAGATTTAAAGACCAGAACTCCTGGTACCCTGTAATATACTGTAAAGGCTCTCTTCTTATCCTTCTTTTAATAAGCTTTTTATATTCTCTTAGTTCACCTTTATGAACAGGCTTATCATAATTTAGGTACAAACTGAGCCGATTAGTTCCCAATGAGTGTGCCAATAGAACCTCAGCATCCAGTCTGGGATTTTCAATGCCGTTTTCGTTAAAATATTGAGCAGTCCAATTGAGCAGTCGCAGGACTGTCCATGTCTTATCATTCAAAAACTATATCCCTATCCTTGATGGTCTCAAAAGTTAAAACTCCCTCTCTCGACGGGAGAGAGCTTCCTGCCTGTGCGTGTCCGCACGGAAGCAGGGGGTGAGGGTGGATATACATAATGATTTCTATGCGTTAGAATCCCCTCCTCCCTTTTATTTCCTCCCGCCAATGGAGGGAAAAACGATTTTTTACGAGTTCATAATTATTTGAGGGGGAGAGAATTGGTTCAAGGGGTCTTATTGTCTGGACTTTATGGCTTCAGCTTGATAGTGGGCTGTTAAGGCATCAATAATCTCGTCAATATCCCCCTCCAGGACTTTATCTAATTTGTATAGGGTCAACCCAATTCTGTGGTCAGTAACTCTTCCTTGAGGGAAATTATAGGTTCTAATCCTTTCGCTTCGTTCTCCAGTACCCACCTGGTTTTTTCGGTTCTCAGAAATCTCTGACTTTTGCTCTTCATTCAACTTATCTATAAGTCGGGCATTGAGTACCCTTAATGCCTTTGCTTTATTCTTATGCTGTGATTTTTCATCCTGGCAGGTAACCACCAAGCCAGTTGGAAGATGGGTTATTCGAACTGCAGAATCAGTAGTATTTACACTCTGCCCTCCTGGCCCCGAAGAACGAAAGACATCGATCTTTAAATCATTTGGGTCTATCTGGGCTTCTACCTCATCAGCTTCTGGCAGGATGGCTACCGTTACGGTAGAGGTGTGAATCCTCCCTTGTGCCTCGGTAGAAGGAACTCTCTGGACACGGTGAACACCGCTTTCATATTTTAACTTACTGTATACCCCTTTTCCTTCTATAAGTGTAATTATTTCCTTGAAGCCACCCATTCCAGTAACATTTCGATCTATAATATCAATCTTCCAGTTATTCACCTCCGCATATTTACAATACATTTTAAACAAAACGGCAGCAAATAGGCTGGCTTCCTCACCTCCTGTACCGGCTCTAATCTCCAGGAATATGTTTTTGTTATCATTTGGATCTTTAGGGATGAGGAGAGTCCTCAACCGCTTTTCAAATTCAGAAAATTTTTGCTGTAATACATGTATCTCCGATTTTGCAAGTTCTCTAATCTCTTCGTCGTCCTCATCAAGTAATATCTTGTTTTCTTCTATCTGATCATTTATTTTCCTATAATTACGATATGACTCGACTATTTCAGTCAGGTCTGAATGTTCCCTGGCAATCTGTTGATACCTCTTTTGATCCCTGATTATTTCAGGACTACTCAAGAGACTATCTAATTCTAGGTATCTTATCTCAGCTGTTTCGAGTTCCTGCAACATAGCTCTGTAATTCCTATAGAAAATCTGGGCAATCTCATGTATGTTTCATTTAATACCATACTTCCTTCTAAACCTCTCCACTCGCCCAGCAGAATCTATTAGCTTTTGCTTCCCTGTGAAAAAGGGGTGGCATTTTGAGCAAATCTCTACCACTATGTCCTTTTTTGTTGACCTTGTCTCAATGGTATTCCCACAAGCACATCTGATGTTTGTTTGAGAATAATCGGGGTGAATTCCTTTTTTCATTCATCTTCCTCCAGATTATATTAAATTAACACTTTCCTTAATAGTCTTTAGGGTTTTTTAACATATTTCCAGCTATTTTACAAGAAAAATTGGGGACTACTTATTCATAGAATCTAAAAACTCCGTGTTGGTCTTGGTACCTGAAATCTTATCTGTAAGAAACTCCATTGCATCAATAGGGTTCAAAGGCTGAAGTACCTTTCTCAGTATCCATATTCTATTCAAATCTTCTTTAGAGATAAGGAGTTCCTCTTTTCTTGTGCCAGAGCGATTGATATCCATGGCAGGGAATATCCTTCTATCACTCAACTTTCTGTCCAGATGTATCTCCATATTGCCTGTACCCTTGAATTCTTCGAATATAACTTCATCCATTCTGCTGCCAGTATCAATCAAAGCTGTAGCAATAATGGTAAGACTTCCTCCATCCTCGATGTTTCTTGCCGCCCCAAAGAACCTCTTTGGACGATGGAGGGCACTGGAATCTACTCCTCCGGAAAGGACTTTTCCACTTGGTGGAACTACAGCATTATATGCCCTTGCCAACCTGGTAATGCTATCAAGGAGAATAACAACATCCCCCTTATGCTCCACAAGCCTTTTTGCCTTCTCAATAATCATCTCGGCAACCTGTACGTGTCTCTGAGCCGGTTCGTCAAAAGTGGAACTAACCACCTCCCCATCCACTGAGCGCTGCATATCCGTAACCTCTTCCGGACGCTCATCTATTAAAAGGACTATCAGGATTATCTCTTTGTGATTGGTTGTAATAGCATTGGCTATGCTCTGAAGAAGCATCGTCTTACCGGCTCTAGGGGGTGAAACAATCAATCCCCTCTGTCCTTTTCCTATAGGGGTCAACAAGTCCATTATCCTTGTGGAAAGATTTTGAGGATTGGTTTCCAACTTAATTTTACCCTGGGGATAAAGGGGTACCAGATTGTCGAAAAGAATCTTTTCCCTGGATGCTTCAGGGTCTTCAAAATTAACAGATTCTACCTTAAGAAGGGCAAAGTATCTCTCGCTGTCCTTTGGTGGTCTTATTTGTCCTGAGACTGTGTCACCAGTCAAAAGATTGAATCTTCTAATCTGGGAAGGTGAAACATATATATCATCTGGCCCAGGCAAATAGCTATAGTCAGGAGCCCTTAAGAAGCCGAAGCCATCGGGCAGGGTTTCAAGCACCCCTTCTCCGTATATCAACCCATTTTTTTCAGTCTCAGCTTGAAGTATGGCGAAGATCAACTCTTGCCTGCTAAGGAAATTAGCCCCTTCAATATGTAGTTGTTTTGCTAGTTTCGTCAATTCACTGATCTTTTTTTCTTTCAGGTCTCTTAAATTCAGGCCCACTCTGCTCCCCCTCTTGAAATTTATGCTGCTCAGAAAATATTTATTAATGCCTTTAATACCAGATTAATTTCCCCGGCGGGTTAATCTACTCCCAAAACCCTTGATTTAAATTAACTAAACCCTAGCGGATATAACTCATATTAGTATGGTATGTACTTTTCATGGAATATGCAGTATTATCTTTAGAGGGGTTAGCTCCACAAAAGGCGAGTTTATGGGTCGCTAGTAAGACCTCAAATGTAATAGCTGCTTTTTTGGAAAACTTCATAGGAAGGTATACAAAGTTTTAACTACACATTAAATTATAGTAAAGCAAAAGTATTGTCAAGTAATTTTTGCGGAAGGGTCTGAAAAACTGTTCCTTTAGAAAAGACATCCTTTAGAGGGTAAGAATATCTCCCTGGACAATCTCTGCTGGAATAACAACCTCTTTTTTCAATCTTTTTCCTGTTTGTGGAGGGGGCTTTATTGTGAACTGACGTTTAACCATAGGCGCCATTACACCGGCATAATCGCTATTATCATAGATAAAATCTCTTATCTTTTTGAATTCTTCTCCTTTAAATATATCTTTACTTAGTTCAACAATACTCTTTATGGCACTGTTCTTCAGTTTACAATAGAGAACAAGGGGGTTGTCCAATTCTAAAGAGTCTTTTAGCAGGATCTCCGGGTCTAACTGTGAAACAACCCTCTCTACTACCTGGATTAAACGGGTTATCTTATCCTGGGATATGAGGGGATTTATTTCTGCCTGAATTTGTTTTCTAATGCTCTCACCATCTACCACTGATTTATTTGTTACTTCAATACATCCTTTGACCATCTCATATTTCAGCGGAGACTCAATTTTATCTCTCCACCTTTTTATTACAAAATCTTCTCTGCCATTAGTTGCCTCAAAATAACTGGTTTTTAAAGGTTCGGAATAGGGGCGATCGCTGATAAAAGAGGCATTGTTTACCTTCAGCTCTTCTACTTTGTGACGTTTGTGCTTCGTTATGAATGGCTCTCTATCATTCTTTACCAGTTCAATAAAGCAATCCCTTTCCTTATCATAATGGTATTCAACCGAGAAGTCATGTTCTGTCATCTTGATAATTTCATTACATTCTGTACATCTAAGTAGCCTACCTTCCATATAAAACACCCTCTTTCTGAGCCTGAGGCTCCGGCTCTTCTTACTATGTTCTCTCACTTTATTCGAGACAAGCCTTATTATCCGAGTTTATAGGCAGAATAATCTTAAAGCTTGTACCCTTATCTAATTTACTCTTTACCTCGATACGCCCCTGATGTTTCTCTACAAAAGTTTTAACAATAGACAGCCCAAGTCCTTTACCTTTTTCCCCTTCTTTTGTTGTAAAAAAAGGAGAAAATATCTTTTCCAAATTTTCCTCTTTTATTCCACATCCTGTATCAGAAATAGTTACCTCAATAGAGTGTCCATCTGAGCTAAGGTCTGTTTCAACGATTAATTCCTTATTTGTTGTCTTCTCTACAGCATGAGAAGCATTTATGATTATGTTTATAAAAACCTGCTCTAATTGAAATTTATTTCCTTTAATTAAAGGCAAAGCATCCCGATAAAACCTGCGAACATGGAACCTTTTAGTCTCCCCAAAATCCTTCAACAAATTAAGAGAATAATCCAGGATTTTCTGTACATTTATCATATCTTCCTTGCGTTCTGGTGGTCTCCCATATTTCATCAATTCTTGGGTAATATGGTCTATTTTTCCAGCCTCTGTAAAAATGCTCTCAAAATATTTATTGAAGACATCTCCTCTTTTTGTTTTCATCAAACCGTGTTGTGCCATTCCGTATATAATCTGGAGATGGTTGTTAATCTCATGGGCAATCTTAGGGGTTAATTTGCCTAAAACTGTTAACTTTTCAGTGTATAGGAGCTGCATCTCCAATTGTGTATCCCCCATTTTTATAACCCCTTGCATTTCCTCCTTTGAGATATTTAACGTTTGAGTCAGCATACGGCTCAGGATATTAATTTTGTATCTTTTAACCCCCTTTTTTACAGCCCCCTCGACTTGAGGTATATTGAAAGGCTTATTGATGTAGTCTAAGGCACCATATTTCAAGGCTTCTACCGCTGTATTCAGGCTTCCATAACCTGTAATTATAATTACCTCAATATCAGGGTTATAACCTTTTATCTCCTTTAAGACTTCTATACCAGGAATCCCCGGCATCTTTAGATCTAATGTCACCAAATTTACAGGCTTTTGTTTTATAAATTCCAATGCCTCCTCTCCGTTTTCAGCAGTATATACATTAGAAATGGGCTTTAAGATCATCTTCAGAGATTCCCGGGGGCCCAACTCATCATCCACTATTAAAATGTTTGCTTCATCCTGCATATAAATCCTTCTGCAGCAGAGTTATGAATTAACTAAAACGTCTTGCAGGTAATTGCGCCTTCATATCTCACTCAAACTTAAACCCCTTCTCGTTAAAAAGCTTCAAACAAGCATCTACTATTGGAGGATAATAAAGGACCCCTCTATTCCGCGAGATTTCCTCTAATGCCGTGTCTATACCCAGAGCTGGTCGGTAAGGCCGGTTACATGCCATAGCCTCGACAACATCAGCTACAGCTAATATTCTTGCTTCAAGGATAATGTCTTCGCCCAAAAGCCCTGAAGGATATCCAGAACCGTCTATTCTCTCGTGATGTTGAAGCACGATTTTGGCAATCGGCCATGGAAATTCTATTGTATCCAATATGTTGTACCCTGTTTGAGGATGAGCTTTAATCAGATTGGATTCGATTTCTGTCAACCAGCCAGGCTTACTTAGAATCTCGAAAGGTATATATATCTTGCCGATATCATGAATAATCCCTGCCATTCGGATCCCATTAATCTGCTCTGTTGGAAGACCCATCTCCTGAGCTATGGCACAGGCAAGATTGACAACCTGCTGTTGGTGGCCAGCAGTATAAGGATCCTTTGTTTCAACTGCCAAAGCCATAGCATGGATGGTTTGCTCCATGGCTTTTCGCAACATTGCAGATATATTGGTTTTGTTCTTTTCAATCCCCTTTCTTACGACCCTCTCTATTTGAGGTACATCAAAGGGTTTATCGATATAATCTAAGGCACCATATCTCAAGGCTTCTACCGCTGTATTTAAGCCTCCATAACCTGTAAGGACAATTACCTCAATGTCAGGGTTATAGTCTTTTATCCCCTTTAATACTTCTATACCAGGAATCCCCGGCATCTTGAGATCCAATGTTACTAAATTTACAGTCTCCTGTCTTATGAATCTCAATGCCTCTTCCCCATTTTCAACAGTGTGTACATTAAAGATAGGCTTCAAAATCATCCTTAAAGATTCCCGGGGGCCCAACTCATCATCCACTATCAAAACGCTTGCTTCCTCTTCCAAATCAAATCCTCCGTATAACGCTTCGCAAACAGTTCTGTATTCTCAATACCAGAGCACATCTCCATCATGGTATGGCACAGCAGCTCTTTCTTGGTCTTGGATCTTTGTCTGATTGCAGCGTCGTTCAGATGCGATAACGTCAGCCAGAACCGATACTACAGGGAACTAGGTAGCATAGAATGTGCCAAAGCCCCATTAAATAAGCAAAAAAGCCACTTATGTTGTGTAAGTGGCTTAAAAATAAAACATAATTATTGGTGTAATTTAATATTTGGGAATAGGGGAAATTGATGCAGACAGGCTAATAATTAACATTTTTGTACAACTTTTCGTGGCAATGGAAAGAAACTAGTTAATTTTAGAAGGGATTTCTCCTTTCTCAATATTGTACATTTTTGAACAATATACGATTGAATAGATCAGCCTGCTGTACCCTCAATACCCAATTTATCCATTTTGTACTTTAAAATTCTCCTGCTTATACCCAAAATTTCAGCAGCTCTGCTTTGAACATAATTTGTCTTTTCCAATGCATTTAAGATAATATCCCTTTCGAATTCTGCTTCTGCCTTTTCAAACGATATGTTTCCTTCCAGTACGGCATCCCTTATTGAGTTTAATCTAGCACTGCCTCTGATATTCAACGGCAAATCCTCTGGGAGCACCCTGCTGTTCTTGGATAAAAGTGTAACCCGCGCAATAATGTTCTCCAGTTCCCGAATATTACCGGGCCAGTTATACTCTATAAGTAAATCCAATGCTTCACTGGATATACTTTTTGCCTCGGCATCTTTTTCTTTCATAATTCTATTTAAAAAA
>JBFLWQ010000026.1 GCA_040757775.1 Thermodesulfobacteriota bacterium | reverse complement strand
AGACATCATGGACATATATCCTTGATAATCATCGTCGCAGAAAAAAGTCTGCATCCGGCGATTACCCCGCTGGGTGATGTTGTGAGGTATTCCCGGTATGACGACTCTTGCTATCCTTGCCATGCCTGGATTATTGCCGGTATTGTCCCCAATTGTCAAATATTAAGTATACTGTCCCCGGAATCCCCCCCGGAATCCCCCTCTGAGCGGAGCGAAGGGAAACAGGAGTTCCGGCTTAACGCCGTTATCAGCCGCCCGGCCACGGCTGAAACTATAACCATCCAACATGATCCGGGTCGGCTGGATAAGTTTGTTATCTTTGAGGTTTGTTTTATGGCTTTTAATCCATCTCCAAAAGTAGCAGAGGCCAGAGACCTCGCTAAGAAGTACGGGAAGACAAAGGTTATTATTTTTATGATCGATGATGATAAAGGGACAATAGAATACGCCTCTTATGGTAAAGACAGGGTAATGTGCGCTGATGCTCGTAAGCTGGCTGATGTAGCGTATGATGCGGTTCTTGATCATTTGTCAAGATAACATATTATTGAACAGTTTTCTGTATAATATCAGTAAGTTTCAGCATAGTCAATAAAATAGAAAATACATCTTGGCATAACTACTTAAGCTCATTATAGTTGCTTCTCGGATAATATACTTTTCGTCATGTTATCAAGTTTCTGTTTAATATACCGTGCTCAAAATACCGGACAATATTTCGGTTCTATACCTTCGCTCCGAACCTTCAAATCTTGCATGGGGAGTTGACTTCTAAAAAAACCTTGCTTTAAGGTATGGATATTGCTAGAATACACAATTAGTTAAAGATGTTCTTCCAAATGGAAATTTAAAGGCAGAGAAATGTTAGCAAAGGTTTTAAGCAGCGCTATCCTTGGGGTTGATGCCTATAAAGTCGAGGTGGAGGTTGATATAACCCGTGGTCTGCCGTCCTTCTCTACAGTTGGCCTTCCTGAAGGTGCAGTAAGAGAAAGCAAAGAACGGGTAAAATCTGCTGTGAAAAACTCAGGATATGAATTTCCATCGAAGAAGATTACAGTAAATCTGGCTCCAGCCGATATAAAAAAAGAAGGGACCGCCTTTGATTTACCTATAGCTATAGGAATACTGGTTGCCACCGAGGTAGTCGAAACAAGTAAACTGGCTGACTTTTTGGTCATGGGAGAGCTCTCCCTGGATGGAAGAATAAAACCTATCAAGGGATCCCTCCCAATAGCAGCAACAGCTAGAGAAAAAGGCATCAAGGGGATAATTGTCCCCAGAGACAATGCCAGAGAAGGTGCCATAGTAAAAGGGGTCGATGTTCTGGCAGTTGAAACCCTGGCAGATGTAGTCGAGTTTCTAAACAACTCTCTGTCCATTGAACCGACTGCCGTGGATTTAGAGGATATTTTTAAGAACAACCTGACATACCCGGTTGATTTTAATGAGGTGAAAGGACAGGAACATGCCAAAAGAGCCTTAGAGATAGCTGCTGCCGGAGGGCATAATGTAATAATGGTGGGACCTCCTGGTTCTGGAAAGACGATGCTTGCCAAGAGGGTTCCCACCATCCTGCCGGATATGTCTTTTGAAGAGGCAATAGAAACAACCAAGGTACATAGTGTGATGGGGTTGCTCGACAATAACAATGCTCTGATAGTTACACGACCCTTTCGCTATCCCCACCACACTATCTCCGATGCAGGGTTGATCGGAGGTGGGCAGATTCCTAAGCCTGGAGAAGTGAGTCTCTCCCATAGCGGAGTTCTCTTTCTGGATGAGTTGCCAGAATTTAAAAAGAATGTATTGGAGGTCATGCGGCAACCTATGGAAGACGGTAGGGTTACCATTTCCAGGGCAGTAACCTCCCTGAGCTATCCTGCCCAATTTATGCTTATTGCTGCAATGAATCCATGTCCATGTGGATTTTACACCGATCCTCATCATGAATGTAGTTGCACAGTTCCTCAAATTCGAAAATACAAAGCAAAGGTGTCAGGGCCTCTATTGGACAGGATTGATATACATATTGAAGTGCCATCAGTAAGGTATAAAGACCTCTCTGATGAAAGAGCAGGAGAACCTTCTGAAAGTATCAAAAAAAGGGTGAATTTTGCCAGGGGTATACAGATTAAACGATTCAACGGGGGTAAAATCCACTGTAATGCTCAGATGACCTCCAGGTATATTAAAAAGTATTGTCAAATAGGAGAAGAATCAAAGAGACTTTTAGAAACAGCTATAGATAAGTTAGGGCTAAGTGCCAGAGCATATACTCGAATTCTCAAAGTTGCCCGTACTATAGCTGACCTTGAATGCAGAGATGATATAACCTCATATCATATCTCTGAGGCTATTCAATACCGAAGTCTCGACAGAGATCCCTTTTAGTAAAAATATGAATATGAAACCTGATAAAAACAAATCTGGTACAAAGAAGATAAAATTTCAACGAAAAAGGAATATAAAACGCATAAAATTTATCTCTGTTGTTCTCTTTATTCCTTTGATTGCTCTGATGGTTTCGGCTGGTGGAGTTTACTATTATTTCAGGCAAAATCTGCCGGATATTTCCTCATTAAGAAATTATCATCCAAATATTACAAGTAAGTTTTATTCTGATGATAAAGAGTTAATAGGCGAATTCTATCTTGAGAAACGGATCATAGTCCCTATAACAAGAATTCCCAGGATGGTTATAGATGCCTTCATATCTGCCGAAGACAGCCGTTTTTATGAACATCAGGGTATCAGCCCTCTGAGTATAATTAGAGCCTTTTTCAAAAACATCTGGGCAGGCAGAATTGTTCAGGGAGGCAGTACAATCACCCAACAGGTAACGAAATACTTTTTGCTCTCGCCAGAGAAGAGTTTTTCAAGAAAGATAAAGGAAGCTATTCTGGCATATCGGGTAGAGAACGAGCTTTCAAAAGAAAACATTCTCTTCCTCTACTTGAATCAAATCTACCTGGGACACGGTGCTTACGGTGTTGAATCAGCGGCTCAGAGTTATTTTGGCAAGCACGTAGAAGATCTCAATCTGGCTGAAGCTGCCATGCTTGCAGGACTTCCAAGAGCCCCCAGCAAGTATTCACCATTTAGTAATTACAAAATGGCAAAGGAACGTCAAGTTTATGTTTTAAAGCGAATGCTAAAAGAGGGTTATATAACTACTAAAAAGTTTAACCAGGCACTAAGTATACCATTAACTTTCAACACTGAAGAAAATAAACAAATCTTGAAAGCTCCATACTTCACTGAGCATATCCGTAGGTATATAGAAGGAAAATATGGGAGCGATGCTTTGTACAGAGAGGGATTACTGGTTTATACTACCCTTAATCTCGAGATGCAAAATGCCGCTCAAGTATCTTTAGAGTCAGGACTTATGGATATGGAGAGAAGGAATAAATACCAGGGAAATAGGCAGGACTCAGGTATTCAGGGGGCTTTGTTATGCATGGATCCATATACGGGATATGTCAGGGCAATGGTGGGGGGAAAAGACTTCAGAAAGAGTAAATTTAACAGGGCTATTCAAGCCAAGAGACAGGGAGGCTCCGCATTTAAACCCATTATTTATGCAGCAGCCTTAGATAAAGGTTATACACCTGCGACTGTTATTGTCGATTCGCCGATTAGTTTTGATGATCCGATAAGAGGAGAACCATGGCAGCCCAAGAATTTTGATGGGGAGTTTCGTGGACCCGTTACCCTTCGTGAGGCATTGGCTAAGTCTATAAATGTGGTAACAGTAAAAATCCTTAGAGACCTGGGTTTAGACTACGCAGCTAGCTATGCCAGGATACTTGGAATAACATCCCCACTGAATATGGACCTTACTATGGCACTCGGTTCTTCCAGTGTCTCACTTCTGGAATTAACCAGGGCTTATGCAGTCTTTGCTGCCCAGGGTAGAAGTGCCGAACCAATCTTTGTAACCAAGGTTGTCGATCAGAAGGGGGAGGTATTAGAAGAGAACAAACCACAAATGGAGGAGGTCATTAGCCCGCAAACTGCCTATATTATGACAAATCTTTTAAAAGGTGTTGTACAGAATGGAACAGGTGCAAAAGCACAAGCCCTTGGTAGACCCTGCGCGGGTAAAACAGGCACAACAAATGACTACGTGGATGCATGGTTTATAGGATACACTCCAGATATAGTCACGGGAGTATGGGTAGGTTTTGACGAAGATAACCAGCCATTAGGGCAAAATGAAACCGGTTCCCAAGCAGCTCTCCCAATATGGATTCAATTCATGAAAGAGGCATTGAAAGGTAAAGAAATAGTGGACTTTCCTGTTCCGGGAGGGATTGTATTTGTAAATATCGACTCGAAGACCGGCCGCATTGCTAACCCCAATTCAACCAATATTATACCGGAATCCTTTAAGGAAGAGGCTGTTCCACCTGAAGATTCTAGGGAGTTTCCAAAGTCGGAATTGAGAAGTTCATACGGGCTTGATAAGCAATGAAAAATTGAGGGTTAGTCCTCAGGCAGTGTACTTTTCATTCAGTGGGAACGCATATAACAGCCAGTATCTTTGTTTCGATACCCTCACAGCACTGGACGCTATGAGGAATTGTAGAGTCATAATAGATACAATCACCAGGGTGTAAGACATCGGTATATTCATCCAGGGTGATCTCCATGTCTCCTTTTAATACAAAGATAAACTCTTCACCTTCATGGCTAAACACGTTTTTATCTTCTATGGTTGCTGGCTCTAGGGTAATCAAGAAGGGTTCCATGTGTCTCCCCTTTTTATCGAAGGCAAGGGATTCATAGGAATAACCGTATTTTACTCCTTCCTTAGAGGCAACCCTGGAAATGCTTTTTCTTTCATCCTTTCGAACAATGGTAAAAGGGGCTTTTGATTTATCCCAAAAGAACTGTCCTATTTCAATATCCAGTGCCCTAGAAAGCCTTATCAGCGTGCCCAGAGGTGGGGAAACTAAATGATTCTCTATCTGAGATAGTAAAGCAGAGGAAAAACCCGACTTCTCGGCTACGTCTGCAAGGGAAAACCCTTTACTCTTTCTAATTTGTTTTATCCTTTCCCCAACCTTTATTTCCTTCCCGTCTTTTTTTCTCGGCATTATACAATTACCCCTGTCTGTTCAAAGTTCAGTGTAACTTTGCGCCATTACACTTATTTCCCCTTTACAACAAATTCCGCCCCTTTCTCGATGGCCTTGGAATTGTTTGATATAAATTTGGGGGGACGTTCCGGGAATATCTCTGGTAGTAACTTAATAGCCAAATCCAGAGAAACAATCTGTGTCTTTTCAATGAATGCCCCTAAAGCGACCATATTTGCCATTTGAGAATTCCCCAATTTTTTTGCAATATAATTGGCAGGAAGTAATAAAATATCTATATCTTCCCGTTTCGCCTTTTCTGGATCGATTAAGGATGTATTGACCAGCAAAAATCCTTTTGTCCTGACCATAGGTTCATATTTGAGAAGAGAAGGCTCATTCATTACTATAGCACTCATAGGGTGGCCTGTGACAGGAGACCCAATCTCCTCTGAGGAGAGAACTACAGTACAATTGGCAGTTCCTCCCCTCATTTCTACTCCGTAAGAGGGCATCCACGTAACATTCTTTTCCTCTTTCATAGCTATCAGGGCAAGTATATCAGCGATTAACATAATTCCCTGTCCACCAAAACCTGCAATGATTACATCGTAG
This sequence comes from Thermodesulfobacteriota bacterium, assembly GCA_040757775.1. Classification (NCBI taxonomy): domain Bacteria; kingdom Pseudomonadati; phylum Thermodesulfobacteriota; species Thermodesulfobacteriota bacterium. The sequence goes on along the minus strand of JBFLWQ010000026.1, from coordinate 33,236 downwards.
TACATACAATAAACCCTTTAATTAGTTCTATGATTCTATTTCCATACGATTTGATTATAAGAAATCCTTGCCCTTTCTCTCTTTGAAAACTCCTAATGGGAAGTAAGGAATCAACTCTTCTTCAACCCTTTTCTGTCCTTCTAAAGGTTTAACCCGCCAGTTTGTATGACAGGCAGATAAGAGTTCCACAAAGGTCAGCCCCATACCCTCTATCTGCATTTCAAATGCCCTTCTTACTGCCTTTTTAGCCTTAAGAACCTCCTTGGCATTATGCATTGAGACCCGAGTTGAATACGCAACCCCTTCCAAAGTAGCCAGCATCTCCGCCATTCGGATAGGATAACCATCATTTCGAAAATTTCGTCCATAGGGGGTGGTGGTTGTCTGTTGACCCAATAGAGTAGTTGGGGCCATCTGCCCACCAGTCATACCGTATACAGTATTGTTGATAAAGATTATGGTTATGTTCTCTCCCCTGTTAGCAGTATGGATTGTTTCTGCAGTACCTATTGATGCCAGGTCACCATCACCTTGGTAAGTAAAGACTATTTTTTTAGGATGTACTCGTTTAATCCCTGTAGCAACTGCAGGAGCGCGGCCGTGGGGGGCCTCAATGGCATCTATGGCAAAATAATCATACATAAAGACAGCACATCCCACCCCGCAGACACCAATTGTTTCTTCCTGAACACCAAAGTGATCAATTGCATCAGCCACTAGTCTATGAGCAGTACCATGGGTACATCCCGGACAAAAATGGGTTTGACGATCAATTAAACTCTTCGGTCTGCTAAAAACCTTTTTCATTAAACATCACCCTGATCTCTCTCAGCATATCTTCTGGGGTAGGTATACCTCCTCCAGGACGGCCATAAAATCTAAGTTTAACATTACTTTCAATGGAAAGATTAACATCCTGTAACATCTGACCTGTATTCATTTCTACTACTAATATTCTGGGGATTTTTTTTGCGGTTTCTCGAATGACCTCAGCAGGAAATGGGAATAGGGTAATTGGACGAATCAGACCTACTTTTATACCTTCTCCTTTTGCCATCTGGATAGCGGTCTTGGCAATCCGAGAAACTGTACCAAAGGCTACAATAACCATCTCACAATCATACAATCCTTTTGCCTCAAAGATGACCTCCTTTGCTCTTAAGCGGTCATATTTTTCCTTTAGTTCTAAATTGTGAGCTTCCTGCTCCCCATCAGAAAGATACAGGGTTTTAAGAAACTGGGGCTTGCGTCCTTTGGAACCTGTCAATGCCCACGGCTTGAATGGTGGAATTACAGTATTCGTTTCTTCCAAGAGAACAGGCTCTTTCATTTGCCCCAAGATAGCATCGCAAAGAATCATTGCTGGATTACGGTATTTATCAGACAATTCAAATGCCTTTATTGCGAGGTCAAACATCTCCTGAACAGAGGCAGGGGCTAATACAATATTAAAGTAGTCACCATGCCCACCTCCGCGGGTTGCCTGAAAATAATCACCCTGAGTAGGGGCAATGCCTCCAAGCCCTGGTCCTACCCTCATAACATTAACCACTAAACCGGGCAATTCACTTCCAGCCATATACGACATACCTTCCTGCATCAAAGATATACCAGGCCCTGAAGAGGATGTCATAGCCCTGACACCAGATGCAGAAGCTCCCAAGACCATATTTATCGAAGCTATTTCGCTTTCAGCCTGGATAAAGGTCCCACCAATCTTCGGCAATTCCGCAGACAGGTATTCGGGTATATCATTTTGGGGGGTAATTGGATAACCGAAATAGTATCTGCATCCAGCTACAATAGCACCTTTAGCCAGAGCAATATTCCCTTTTAGAAGGATCTTTTCCGTCATATTCCTTTCATCCGTTCATTGTTGATTGTTCACCGTCCAGGGGGTTAATCCCCAATCCTTCCTGGCTATTTATAAACCTCAATAGCCACATCCGGACAAACCTCGGCACAAAGTGCACATCCGGTACACTTGTTATTATCCTTTATTGTAGCAGGAAGGTATCCTTGAATGTTCAGTTCTTCCTGAATTGTGATAAGATTTTTTGGACAAGCATCAACACAAAAACTACAGCCCTTACATCTATCTCTTTCAATTACTATTTTAGCCAAAATACCTTTATTAATATCCTTCCGTTGGTTTATATATTGATGGCTTCGTAAAAAGTCCATCTGTCCGCCTGAAGCGGATTGCACTGTATCCTTAGTCGTTGCGGCGTACCCCCTAATTAGGGGCTTTTAAACACGAAATCCGCAGATTATAAAATAACAAAACTTAAAAGCATAACTTAAAGAAATATCAAAAAGAAAGAAGATTGTCAAATATTTTTATAGTCCCAAAAATAGACACAGCAAAACGAACCCCTTGACTTCAAGCGCTCTTTGTGTTACGTTTCCTTGCATTCTTGAGCGAACTTCAAAATTCTTGGCAGCTTATAGTAGGAAAGGAGTAATAATTGCAGGAGAAAATCTTTGATTTCAAGATAATACCCGAACTTATCTTTGGGAATGGGGCATCTGAAAGGGTTGGTGTTGAAGCCAGAAAGAGAGGCGGAACCAGAGTCCTGGTTGTTGCAGACCCAGGTATCATCAGGGCAGGACTCTTCGATAGCATCAAACGGTCATTGAGAAAAGAGGGGATAGAGGTTACCGTCTTCGATGGAGTGGAACCTGAACCACAGATTGAGACTGCTGATCAGTGTGCACAATTGGGCCGTGATAAAGGCTGTGATCTTGTAGTGGGTATTGGGGGCGGCAGTGCAATGGATACAGCAAAGGCAACTTCAATATTGCTGACAAACGAAGGGAAGACCAGAGATTATCAGGGTCTTGACTTGGTCAGGAAACCGGGGGTACCCAAGATTATGATCCCCACAACAGCAGGAACCGGAAGTGAGGTTACTTTTACAGCGGTATTCACAGATAAGAGTACGAAGAGTAAGGCAGGTGTGAACAGCAAATATCTATTCGCTGATCTAGCCCTTCTTGACCCCAAACTCACCCTATCCCTTCCACCCAAGGTTACAGCCTTTACCGGTATGGATGCCCTTACTCATGCTATTGAGGCATACACATCTCTTTCATCCAATTCGTTCGTCGATCTCTTTGCCCTGGAGGCAATAGCTCTTATATCTAAGAGCCTCCATAAAGCTGTCACGGATGGTCAGGATATTGAGGCAAGGGGCAGTATGCTAAGAGGAAGTCTGTTTGGTGGAATTGCTCTGGCAAATGCAGGGGTGGGTGCAGCCCATGCCCTGGCATACCCGATGGGGGGCGAGCACCATGTTCCTCATGGCATAGCAAACGGGTTACTGCTTCCCTATGTGATGGAGTTTAATCTGGAAAGCAACATAGAGAAGTTTTCGCGCATTGCGGAGGCTATGGGAGAAAAGGGAGGGGACTCTCCTTCTCCAGGGTTTGCAGAAAAATCCATATCTATGGTAAAAAAACTGATAGAAAATGTAAAGGTACCAAACAGGTTGAGAGAATTGGGCATCCCAGAATCTGCAATAGAGGGGTTGTCTTCAGGGGCTATGAAGGTGACCCGACCTATAGAGAATAACCCAAGAAAGGTAACTAAAGAGGATGCCATTGAGATATACAGAAGGGCATACTAAATATAGGATAAGCATTCAGTAGTAAGCAAGGGAGGGGAATAGAGCTATGGGTGGTGGAGAATTATTAGGGAAGAAAGAGATAGATGAGGTAGTGGGCGTATTTGAAAGAGGGGTTCTCTTTCGATATGGTTTTAATGAAAAGCGAAAAGATGTCTTCAAGGTAGTAGAATTTGAAGAAATGATTGCAAAATATATGGGGGTGAATTACGCACTGGCTGTTGCCTCCGGTACAGCAGCAGTCCGGGTAGCCCTTGCATCTCTGGGTATTGAACCGGGAGATGAGGTGATAACCCAGTCTTTTACATTTGTGGCTACCATCGAAGCCATATTGGAGGCAGGAGCTGTCCCCGTGATTACAGAGATAGACCAATCATTCAATATGGACCCAAATGACCTTGAGGCAAAGATCACCAATAAAACCAAAGCCATAATCCCTGTTCACATGCTTGGAGTCCCTGCTAAAATGGATGAGATATGCGACATTGCAAAGAGACATGGAATCAAAGTACTGGAAGATTCTTGCCAGGCATGTGGATCAAGCTATAAAGGCAGAAAGACAGGAACCATAGGAGACATTGGTTGTTTCAGCTTTGACTTCGTTAAGACGATAACCACCGGTGAAGGAGGGATGGTTGTTACCAACGATGAAGGAATGTACTTTAGAAGCGCCTGCTTCCATGACCATGGACATGAGCATAGAACCGACGTTCCGAGGGGAAAAGACACTAAGAGTATTACCGGATTTAACTATCGTATGAGTGAGATACAGGGAGCAATAGGGGTAATTCAGCTTTCAAGGCTTGATTACGTGATATCCCGGCAAAGGAAGAACAAGGCAAGGATAAAGGACGCTATCAGGGATATAGCCGGTTTAGAGTTCAGAGAACTGCCGGATAAAGATGGTGACGGAGGAGATACATTAATATTCCTTCTACCTGACAGCTGGATGGCAAAAGGTTTTGAGGATATACTGACGAAGGATGGAATAGAAACAAAAATTCTACCTTCCGCACTTGGGTGGCATTATATCGGAAACTGGGATCATATCATCAAAAGGTTAAACAGACAAATGGGCAAAGAGATATACAGAAGAGATATGTGGCCGAAAAGTGACAGCATCCTGAATCGTGCCATAGCTATAGGTATTTCAGTAAATATGACGGATGATTATATAGACAGAATAATCACGGGTACTAATAAAGCAGCAAGGCTTGTACTCAGTTGATAACTTTTTAGGATAGATATGAAGGCTATAGGAATAATCCCAGCCAGATACCATTCTACGAGATTTGTTGGGAAGCCCCTGGCGGATATCTGTGGCAAACCTATGATAGAGCATGTTTACAACAGGGCTTCGAGAGCAGGTTCTTTAACATCGTTAACAGTAGCTACGGATGACGAACGTATTTTTAGAAGGGTAGAGGAGTTTGGAGGCAGGGCAATACTTACATCTTCTCACCACAAATCAGGGACGGACAGGATTGCCGAAGCCCTTATTAAACTGGATGTTAAAGACACCGATTTAATAGTAAATATCCAGGGAGACCAGCCTCTTTTAGAGCCGGCAACAATAGATGAGATTATCCGTCCTTTTGTCAACGACTCCTCTTTAGTGATGGCAACCCTGTGTTGTCAAATAGAGACCGAAGAGGAAATAAGGAACCCGAATGTGGTGAAGGTGGTGGTTGATAACGATGGGTTCGCATTATACTTTTCAAGGTTACCCATACCTTATGTGAGGGAACAGGATACCACCCCTTCTTTTTACAAGCATATAGGGATTTATGCATACAGGAAAGATTTTTTGCTGAGATTTACCCGGATGCCCCAGAGTGAGCTGGAGAAGGCTGAAATGTTAGAACAGTTGAGAGCACTGGAGAATGGTTACAGAATAAAGGCGGTTAAGACCCTTTTTGACTCTGTAGAAGTCGATACCCAAGAGGACTTAGAAAAGGTTAAAAGGATTATCGGGAAGAGATGTAGTGATGTATCTCCTGTATAATCTTTTAGTAACAGCAGCGGCTGTCCTCATACTTCCACCCTTGTGCCTGTATGTATTGATAACAGGAAAGTACAGAGAAGGATTGGGGCAGAGGCTTGGTTTCATCCAGCCCCAGACTCCAGACAGCCCTTCTTTAAAACCCAGATTATGGATCCATGCCTGTTCTGTGGGCGAGATTATAGTAATAAGTCCTATAATTACTGAGATAAAGAAGATCTATCCTTCATCCTGCATAGTAGTCTCCAACACTACCAGGGGTGGACATGGGTTTGCAAAAAAGGCATTAGAAGATGTATCTTCCTATATATACTTCCCCTTAGACCTGGGATGGGTTGTCAGAAGGGTATTGAGGGCTGTATCCCCTGATATATTTATTGTATCAGAGACGGAGATATGGCCAAACTTTTTACGGACAGCCAAAAAGCTGGGTATCAAAACTATAATGGTTAATGGCAGAATATCCGTAAGGTCCTTCGGCAGCTATATGAAGGTAAGGTTCTTTATAAAAAGGGTACTTCAGAATCTTGACATAATGAGCATGATCACGAAGAGTGATGCCGACAAAATTATATCTATGGGGGCATCACCGGAGAGGGTTCTAATTACTGGAAATTCAAAGTATGATAGGTTGGCAGATCAGGTCCATCCCGGTTTTGAGGAAGAAATGAGGAGGATACTGAGTATTTCAAGGGAGGATAAGGTCTTAATAGCAGGAAGTACAAGGACAGGAGAGGAAGAGATAGTTATCGAGGCTTACCTGAAATTTATTGAAGTCTATCCCGAAATGTTGATGATTATAGTCCCCCGTCATATCGAAAGGACTGGAGAAATAGAAGAACTGCTCCGTAAAAACAGCATTGGATTTGTTCTCAAAACAGAGCTGGACAAAGGCAAAATGAAGCGGGACAAACAGGTAATTGTTATAGATACCATAGGAGACCTGTTCAAGGTTTACAGTGTCGGAACCATAGTCTTTTGCGGAGGAAGCCTTGTCCCTCTGGGAGGTCAGAATGTATTGGAACCTGCTGCCTGGGGGAAGGTGGTCTTTTATGGTCCCTTCATGGAGGATTTCCTGGATGCCAGGGAACTTCTGGAGCGGGTTGGAGCCGGGATAGAGATAAAAGATGCTGATGAACTGGTAGACACAGGTACTAAACTCTTGAAAGACCCTGAAAGGCTCGGCTTCCTGGGTAAGGCAGGAAGGGAAGCCGTTATGGCAAACAGGGGGGCTGCCAGACGGAACGCAGAACTTATAAAAGAGTTACTGGATGGAAATATATAAAAGGGTTAAGCAAGATGGTTATCAAGCAGGCTAAAGAGGTCCTCCGGATAGAGGCAGAAGCCATAGAAAATCTCATCAACCGTATAGATAAGAATTTTGTCAAGGCGGTAGATATTCTTTACTCCAGCAAGGGACGGGCTGTAGTAACCGGCGTCGGTAAATCAGGGATCATAGGAAGAAAGATTGCTGCCACCCTTACCAGTACCGGGACACCGGCATTATTTCTTCATCCTGTGGAAGGTATGCATGGGGATTTGGGCATAGTTATGAAGGAGGATGTGGTCATTGCAATATCCAACAGTGGAGAAACCGAGGAAATAAATTCCATAATCCCCATAGTAAAAAGGATAGGTGCCAGTTTGATTGCATTTACAGGAAATGTAGAGTCTACATTGGCAAGGAAGAGCGACGTGACTATAGATATAGGGGTTGAAAGAGAGGCGTGTCCTCTCGGCTTAGCTCCAACTGCGAGCACCACTGCCACTCTGGCTATGGGAGATGCCCTGGCAGTAGCTCTCTTGAACAAAAGATCGTTTCAGAAGGTAGACTTTCACAGAATCCATCCCGGGGGAAGTCTGAGTAAGAGACTGATGTTAAGGATAAGGGATGTTATGTTGACAGGCGAAGATATCCCTGTTGTACACGAAGAACAGTCAATGAAGGAAGCCCTGGAGGAGATAACCAGGAAGGACATTGGTCTTACACTGGTAGTAAATCATAAGGAGATGCTGACAGGGATAATCACTGACGGTGACCTGCGCCGGTTAATCCAGAATAATGATAATCTCCTTGAAATACCTGTTAAAGAGGTCATGACCCTTAATCCAAGAATCATAGATGAAGATAAACTGGCTGGAGAGGCAATAGAAGAGATGGAGAGGCACAGGATTACCTCTCTTGCGATTATAGATGATGCAAGGAGGATTAAAGGGATAGTCCATCTCCATGACCTTCTGGGAAAGGGAGAGTTTAAATTCCGATCCTAAAAGGGATGGACTCGTAATAAGTCAAAATTGGGATGGCAAAGTAATCCGCCAGAGGCGGACAGATGAACTTTTTACAAAGCCATCAAAGGGGAATAGCAGAATGCCTACCTTACCACCCAGGGGGCTGATTGGTGCCATGGTGACACCCCTGAATAATGATTGTAATATAGACAAACCTGGCATTAAAAGCTTGCTGGATTATACAATAGAGAGTCTCCATGCGATCCTTATCGGAGCAGGAGATATAGGAGAAGGGTTTGTCCTCAGTAACCATAAGAGAGTAGAACTGATAAAGACGGGGATGGAGATGGTTAATGGAAGGATACCCCTTTTCCTGAACATCACCGGAGGCACAGAGGACCTGACAGGAGAAAATATTACCCATGTGGAGAGAATTAAAGAAGAGCTTGATTACAGTGGGGATATATTTCTTTTCGATTGTCCTTTATGGTACCATAGCAATAAGGACCTGCCGCGCCTCTATGTTGAATTTGGCAGACTCACTCCGCTTCCATTCGTCCTGTATAACAATCCTTATTTGATTATAGAACTCAAAGCGCACCTGAAGAGAAAGAATATAAGAACAAACGTATTAAAGAAACTATCTAAGAATGAACAGATAGTTGGTATCATGCACGTAGGGGAACTCAGGAGGGCGATGAATTACGCCAGAGCTGTAAGAGACAGAAGAGATTTCAGAATATATGACGGTAATGAGCTCGACTTCCTGGGTAATCCCAGTTTGGATGGAGTAGTGGCGAAGGGGGCTAATATATTGCCCAGGGAATGGAAAGATATAACAGAATCCTCTATAAATCCAAAAGAGATGCTCAAGGACGACCCAATATATTATACCGACCTCTGGAAGGCAGGACAGATGCTAAAGTCCCTTCACGAGGCATACATGCCAAACCCTCCAGCGATAATCAAGCTTGCATTAAAATTGATGGGCAAGATTGGAAGCAGTGTAGTAGTTGAAGGTACCCCTGCTGCCACACCGGAGCAGGAATCAAAGATTTGCAGTTTACTGGCAGAATACAAACTCATATAGAGACCTATACCCAACCTATCAAGAACTTTGAAGAAGTCCCCTGACAGCGAATTCATCCCGATTTTATCGGGATTTTGGGGAACCCTTCTTAGCGAGTGGAATGTAGAAAATTCACATGTTTGACCCGCCAGAGGCGGGGAGTTTGTGAATTTTTAATGGAGCAAGCTTAGATGGGTCAAAAAATGTATGCTGAAGTGAAAAGGAGTACTTCTTCAAAGTTCTCATATAGAGAGACCTGTAAAAACTGAGGCAACAGATGGCAGAAAAAAGGATTGTGAAGATAAAAAAAATGATTTTTCGTAAAATAGGCTGGTATCTTATGCTGGCATTTCTATTTGTTCTGAGGGTTCTGCCCCTGAAGTATCTTTATATCTTTGGTGAAAAGACGAGCAGATTAGCCTTTTTCTTTTTAAAAAGACGAAAAAGTATCACAATGAGTAATCTCAGACTTGCCTTAGGAGAAGAAAAAAGTGAAGGAGAAATTCTCGAAATATACAAGTCCACCATTGGAAATATAGGGAAGGGCGGAGTAGAACTGCTTGCCTATCCCAAGTTCCATGATGGATATTTGAATAAGATGATAAGCATTGAAGGAAGAGAAAACCTGGATGAGGCATTAAGATTAGGCAGAGGGGTCCTTATTCTCAGTGCTCATTTTGGGAATTTTTCGTTTTTAGTAATCAGGCTTGCCCAACTGGGATATCCTCTATCCGCCATTACCAGATACCCCCGGAATGAAGGATTTGCCCGATACCTTGACAATCTGGCGAGAATGACAGGGGTCGGGATGATTCCCGATAAACCACCCAGAATCTGCGTAGAACGATCCCTGAAATGCCTAAAAGAAAACAGGATACTCTTTCTTCTGACAGATTTGAATGTAATCTCGGGTGGCATCTATGTAGACTTCTTTGGACGTATGGTTCCTACCTTCAAAGGGCCTGTGGTTATGGCAATGAGGACAAAGGCTTCTATCCTCCCTGCCTTTATCCTTAGAGAGGATGGAAACAGGCACAGAATAGTAATAGATCCTCCTGTAGACCTGGAGTTAACAGGCGATAAGGATAAAGACATATTTACAAATCTGTCCAGATTATCAAAGATTGTAGAATCATATATTCGGAAATACCCGGATCAGTGGTGGTGGATACATCAGAGGTGGAGAAAGGCAATACCTCAAGAGCATCTATAACATGGTAATATCCAAAGACAGTACCTAGATAGAGGATGCATAGATAGAGGCGGAAGCTGCTTATCCCCTGGATTCCAGAATCTCAAATAAAGAATCTAATACATCTTTAACCTGTTCATCAGAATAGCTTCTTGGATCGACAAAATCGGACTCGAAGATGGCACCCGGAACTCCAAGGTCCTCATAAATTCCCTGCTTAACATCGTATTGTCCCATAGATGCCATACGACAGCTTCGATTGGAATGGAAGACAACACCATCCACGTGATATTCTTTTATCATATGCTTGTATAATTCTGTTGTTTGTTGAACACTGTATGACAGCAATGGATTACCGACGTATCTCTCGGCAAGTCCTTCAAACGGTCTGTCAATATCGATTCTGCCACCGAAGGTGGTTGCATAGACATCTGCCACAACAACCCCTCCTTTTCCCTCTATATAATTAAACAGAGGAAGATTGTACCAAATAGGGAACAAGTCCCATAACAGACGGTATTTCTCAGTGGGGACAGCCGCCTCTTTCCTCCTTGCAAACTCGCTTATCTCATCATATAACTCATTATAAAATTCAACAGCTTCCTTTTTTCCAGCAAGGGTTACTATAGGGAACATGTTGGTAAAGATTTCAATGGGGCTTATTGGTGAAGGCACTGTCTTCCTCAGCCCCCCTATTTCTAGAAACAGCCTGCTTGCTTCATCTGAATATCCAAGCACTTCTTTGAATTTGTCCATGTCGAACTTATTACCGGTGTGTTCTTCCACAAATCCCATCAGTTCTCTCAGCTGCTCCGCAAAATAATTTATATGATGAGGAGAGAGGTCTTCACCTACTGGAAGAGATGCATCAACAATATATAATGGAACATTGAAATATCTGCTTAACTCCTCCCACCACTTGGCCATCGACAAACAGGCATGCTCTGTGGCAATCAGCAGATCAGGCTCTGGAAGCCCCTTTCCCATAAATGGACCTTTATCCAGGTAAATTGAGCCCAGATTGTTGAGCGCGTAGCTGCAAAGGTCAGTGGAAAATCCTTTTGCTTCTGCTGCAGCACAGAATTCTGCCGATAATTTCCTTGCCGCACACATTGTACCATAGTTCTCAGGATAGACAGGAAAAACATCCATCGTATAGCATACTTCTACAGGTGCCACAGACGAAAGCCACGCCACAGGCTTCTTCTGTGCTTTTACCATAGCGGATTCCGCATAGTAATCTGCCATAATTTTACCCAATTTTTCAGCTGTCCTCAGCCTCTTCTTTTTTTCAGGTTTTTTATCGCTCATTTTATAATCCTTTCTTCTTTAAAAGGTTATAAGAGATTACCCCGTATCTGGTTAGTTAAATACCTACTTCAACATCTCGATAAATGCTTGAACCCTGGTTTTGAATTGTCCCTCTTCACCCAATCTGTCTTCTGTTTCCAAGTACAATAAGGGTATGCCGTTTTTCTGTAGAATATCCCTCATATATGGATATTCGAACAAATGGGTATCACAGTATTTCTGTACGATAGAGATTACTCCCTGTACCCGGTGTTTCTTGACCTCTTCCAGTATCCTTTCCATCCTCTCATCGGATGGATGTTTGCAGGGGCAGGCTATTCTCATCTGGTAACGGTCTGCCAGAGACCTTACAGGGTCAGAAGCAGGCTCCACAAGGTCCCAGAAATAACGGCTGCCAATGCAAAGGTCATCGGCAACAATGCTTCCACCTGCATCTTCTATCATTTTAAGCATATTCACATCCTCGAAGGTTGAACCAGAAACCAGAAAACGTACCTTCCCATCCCTGGAAGATTTGGAAGGGGTCATTTCACTCTTGAGAGAGGAAAGCATTTTATTGTATTCCTCTTTCGGTGTTACAAAACCGGCTCTGACAACATGGTAGAAATCGCTGCCGGAGAGTGGGGGATTATCTTCTCCCCTTATCTCATAAAGTTCCTTGAGCAGCTTCCGGCTTTCGTTATATGTCTCTATAGAACGATTTATAGAATCGTCATCTATCTGTTTGCCGATAAACTCATCTAACCTTGACCGTAAAATTTTATACTCTTCTATAAGGCATTCTCTGGCTGCTTTGGTCCTCTTTGCTGGCGCACCAATATAACCAACAAAAGGAACCTCAATATTCCTTGACCAGATTCCTGGCATATTCCTCATAATATCACATGTCTTAGAGGTTACCATTCCATCCAGATAGTCATAAGTACCTTTCAAACCCTGATCCAGGCAGCTTCTGGCAAATGCACATATGAAGCTCTGGAGATGTGAATCCGCCAGGCTAACCTTGTCCAGAGACCCCAGTATCCTGACAGGTATAATGCCGGCAGCATCTATTAACTCTTCCGGTGCATAACCACAGAAATAACCGAAAATCTTTTTGCCATCTTTCTTCCACTCTCTCGCTAGCTCGTGACGTTTTGCGTATCGTTCTTGAAAATCCTTAATCATCATGGTTCAGTCCTTTCTTAAGGGGCTGTTGCCCAAACAAAAATTCCTTTGAGCGGTCATAAAAACGTTTTTTGCTAATAAATCTTGGCGAAGCGTAAGATAAGCGATTTCAACTGTTTGAGCCCGAAGGGCGAGTTTTGAAATCGCCTGAAGCAAGCCTTAGATTTATCAAAAAACGTTTTAGACAAAGCGAAAAGGGATTCAGGCAACAGGCCATTAATAATTAATAATTAACCCCATAGAGTAGTGGCAGGTTTAAAACCCGCCACTACGATGCAAACGACTCCTCAGCTATCTCGACTACGCTCTTATCCCCCGATTTTATCGCCCTGACCTTACTGATCACCACAGGAAGAACCGTATTGGCGTAGAACCTGGCAGCAGCAATCTTGCCGCTATAAAAGGCGGCATCTTTGTTGTCTGATATGAGTTTTTTTATAATCTTCTGGTCCGAAGTTCCTTCCTTTGCCATAATCTCCCTGAGTTTCTTTTCTGCTATAGTTGCCTGCCAGAGGAGCATCCATCCAAGGGCAACCATGCCAAAGACTTCCAGATATGGGTACGCGTTGATAATGGGTATGATGAAATCCGGTCCCCTGGCAATCTGACCAAAGTGCATGCTGACTTCTGCCAGTGAATTCTTTGCCTTTTCAAACCCCTCTATACACCCCTTGAGTGTCTCGTTTGACCTGTTCGCTTCAATAAAATTATTCATGTCAGTCAAGAAATTCATCAAGACGCCGCCTTTTTTCATCCCCATCTTTCTGCCCACGAGATCCAGTGCCTGAATACCATTTGTTCCTTCGTAGAGAGAGGCAATCTTATTGTCCCTGAGGAGTTGCTCTACCGGGTATTCGGAACAGTACCCATATCCACCGTACACCTGGATGGCCTCCTTTATTATATAAAAGGACATATCACTGAAGAATGCCTTGCATACAGGGGTGAACAGGGCTATGTAATCCGCATATTTCTCCCTTTCCTCCTCATCTGTTGCTGTAACCTCCTTATCCTCACAATAGGCGATATAGTATGCGAACGCCCTCATGCCTTCTACATAACTCTTCATCCACAGAAGCATCCTTCGGACATCCGGATGATTGATTATAGTAACCTGAGGTGCGTTGGGGTCCTGCATACTCATAATACTGGCCCCCTGAAGCCTCTCTTTTGCATAGGCAACGGCATTGAGATATGCAGAGCTTGCCTGTCCAAGAGATTGAAGGCCCACACTCAGCCTGGCTTCGTTCATCATGTGGAACATGATCTTCATGCCCTGGTTCTCTCCGCCCAGAAGTTCACCGACACATCTGCCATTATCTCCAAAATTCAGGGTAGTCGTTGCTGAACCGTTAATCCCAAGCTTATGTTCTATACCGCTGCAAAATACATCATTGCCTTCACCAAGGCTCCCATCTTCATTAACCCTGATCTTTGGAATCAAAAACAGGGATATCCCTCCTGTTCCAGGAGGTGCCCCCTGAATCCTGGCGAGAACAGGATGTATTATGTTTTCCGCCAGATCGTGTTCCCCTGCCGTGATAAAGGATTTGGTGCCCGTTATACTATACGTGCCATCCTCGTTCTTTTTTGCAACTGTCTTGGTAGCGCCCACATCGCTTCCCGCACCTGGTTCAGTAAGGCACATGGTACCTGTCCATTCACCGGAATACATCCTGTTCATGTATTTCTTCTTCTGCTCTTCGGTACCATAGATCTCTATCAGCTTGGCAGCTCCATGGGTAAGCATTGCATACCCTCCAAGTGCACCATTTGCTGCGCTAACGTGTTCTTCTATCGGCGCAAATATGGTGAAAGGCAACCCCTGCCCGCCTATCTCAGGATCCTCTGTAGGGGTAATCCACCCCCCCTCTTTATAGAGCCTGAATGCCTCATGGAAACATTCGGGTACCGTTACCTTGCCATCTTCATATCTGCAACCTTCCCTGTCTCCTTTTTCTCTTGTAGGCAAAAGCACATTTACCGCCAGTTTCCTTGCCTCCTCAATAACCATATCAAAGTCCTGTTTTGTAAAATCCTTATATCTTTCGGTCTTACACAGATCCTCGACACATAGCTGTTCGTACAATACAAACTCTACGTCTCTTTCGTCGACTAATAGATTTCCCATCTTCTAACCTCCTTATGGTTTTTCCATGGTCTCTATTCTCTCTACGATGGTATGGAGTTAAGGTTTTACAGGCTTCCCAGACGAATAAAATACTCTGGTTGTAAAAAACTATCTTCACTGATGCCTAAACCCTCTTCGATTATATCCAGGACAGCTCCTTTTTCCTCAGGGAGTTTATAACCATCATAGTCCTGTTTTAATAAATGGATAAGACCTCCGGTCCCTGTCCGATAAGCGGGATTCCTGAAGTGGTCGAAGCAAATCCTGCTGGTTACATCTAACCCCTCTACCATTATTTTCATCTCTTTCAGAATCTCATGGGGAGAAAGAAGCTCCAATTTATTCTTTTCGTATTCATCCAGCATGGGTGTCCCAGGCAAAGGGGTAAAGGGTCTTGATCGTATGAAATCAGGATTTATCTCGTTTAATACCCCTGCAGTATTCACAGCATGCTGTTTAGACATTGCCCTTCCACCCAGTCCAGGCATTATATATTCTGAAAGCTCTATATCGGCTTCAACAACCTTTTTTCCTGCAATAATATGTTCCTCTGCCGTTACCCCTTTCTTGATCTTCCATAACAATTCATCGTCTCCTGTCTCCAATCCTATATGCAATCTCGACAGACCTGCTTTACCCAGTTGTTCTAGCTCCTCCGGTTTCTTTTTAAAAATGGTCTTCGCCCTGGCATAAGAGGTTATCCTGTTCAGGGTAGAAAACTTCTCCTTTAAATATACGATAATTTCAACCAATTGGGGAGTGGGAATTACAGGGGAATCAGCATCCTGCAAAAACACTGTCCTTGCCTCGGAATACAGCCAGTTAAATACATTGACAAAACTGTGATTGTTGTTTAGCTGGGGCATACTTCTTATAAGGACGGCACCTACTGCATTGTTTATATCACCAGCATAGCCCAAATTCCGGGACAGCTTCTTTATCTCGTCACAGATGGCACTCACCATATCAATATCGGCTTTAACATCATCTACGGACCGCTTCTTGAATTTCTCGTGATTGTATGGTCTACCATAGCAAAAGGCACAGTGATTCCAGGGGCAATTCCTCGTAACCCTTATCAGCAAGGAATAGCTTCCACCTTCACTTGGTGGGCGTATGGGACCCATTTCAAAGGAAAGTTCGGCAAGTTTACTATTATGAATCAGCATTTTCTATACCACCACTGACAGGATTTCCTGGGGGTTCCTCAAAATTCCTCTTCTATCATCTTCTTTGACGCTTCCTGGCCAATTATCCCATCGGCACTGCTGGTCATACTGAAGTAATCGCCAAACTTTTTATCTTTAGGCCAGCCCACAAGGCAGTCAACTTTCTCCCTTTCAGGGTTAACCAGCCACATCATAAAAGAGTGGTCTTTAACTGTAAACCACCATTCTTCCTCTCTGATGAGGAATGCAAGAAAAAAATACTCGCTCACCGGCGGAAGTATTAAGGCATAATCTACCTTATCTTTCAAAACACACCTGGCAGCAGCAAGTTCTTTAAATCCCTCTATTGCCTCGCTAATATCTCTCTTTATCACCCCGATTATTTCGTGTTTCTCAGTACCTTCTTCTCTCTTCACATGGATATCAGGCAGGGCAAACCCGATGTACTTCGGTTCCAGGAGAGTATACCCTACATACTTCAGAAAATCCTCTACCCCTTTCTTAATCTCCTCTTTTGTAAACCTCTCTTCTTTTTCCTCATACATATTCAACATCCTCCCGCAACAGTATCAAATACAAGTTAATACCCAGTGTCTTTTATCTTATTTAAACCAACCTCGTCAGATAAGTCAAATAAAAAAAATCATTCTACTTTTGTAAGATCCAGTATCAACCTTTCCAATATCAATCTCTTGGCAACTCTGCTGGATTTAAGAGCCAGATCGGTACTGAGAAAATGATCAAATGCCCTCTTCAATTCATCAAAGGAAAATTGATCTGCCTGCTTGAAGAATCCTTTGAGGAAAAATTTCCTGATCCCCAATCTCTCACCTACATCAGGAGGTGTTAAACCCTTCTGCAGCATCTCCTTTGCCTTTAATATTAGACGAAATTGACGTATTATCATCCCCAGAATCTTCAAGTGATCTTCCCCTGAAGCCAGAATCTTCATGAGTATATTTAACGCTTTTTCTCTATCCTTATTTCCCACGGAGTCTATCAGAGTAAAAATACTTTCTACCTTAAGATTCGTAACCACTGCCTCCAGATCTTCTACTTCTATTGTCTTTTTTTCCCCTATAAATATAGAGACCTTTTCTGTTTCATTGTATATCTGCTGGAGGTTATTGCCGACTAACTCTATCAAAAAAGCTATTGCATCTTTACTGATCTTCTTACAGAACCTGTTAGCCAATCTTTGAATCCAATAGGGTAATTCTCTATCTTTGGGATGGTTTAATTGGGCAATAGTGCCAAACCTGGAAAGATTAATGAAGAACTTCGCTTTAGGATTTACCTTTTCACCAATGAAAACCAGACATGCAAAAGGAGACGGATCAGAGATATAGGATGTAAGCTGCTCCAAATCTTTTGCTGATAATTGATTAGCATCTTTGACAACAATAAGCCTCTTTTCTGATATTACCGGCATAGTCTGGGCAGCATTAATGATCTCCGGTGCTCCAGTTTCACTGCCATAAAATATTTCGTAATTGAAGTCTTTAAAACCGGAGAGGACAATTCTTTCTTCGATACTTCTGATAGCCTCTTCAATCAGGTATGTTTCATCACCATAAAGATAATAGACTGGGAGGACTTCTTCTTTTTCCAGATGTCTGGTGAGTTCATGTGGGGTTATGGTTGGAAGCATAATAGTTTGGATGTGCTAAAAATCTTCGAAGATCATATTGTGGATCTCCTCTGCCATATCTTCTGCTATCTTTTTTATTGCCCCTATCTTATTGTTATAGGTAGTGGCTGTGTTTGATGAAACTGTATACTCATGGTAACCTGAGAGATCTGAGGATTTCCATATGATCATCCCATCATTGTTTCTCTTCAGGGATATATCCAACGTGACGGTTGCCCTGTATTCCAATGTCCTGTCGTTTCTGTCAAAAGATACGGGAGACTCTTTAAACGATTTGATTGTTCCGATTACAGTTGCATCAGGGTTGTCTCCTTTTGAAACATCCACATTCCCCCTTTTTAAAAACTCTTCGATAAGGGCATCTGTAAAAAGGCTTTCAATCCCAGGTTCAAAAGTCTTATTGGCAAAGAATGGAACGGCTATTGTCTTGACATCCCGGGTTACCGTTCCTCTTTTTCCGGTAAAATGGTATCCACATGCAGAGAAGGATATTATCAATATTGCAATTAATACGCTGTATATACAAAGCCTTTGCATAACCTGCCTAAAGCTTTGAAGAAGTTCCCTGAGAGCGAATTCATAGATTTTTTGGGGAACCCACCTGGGCGAGCGTAATGTAGAAAATTCACATGGTTGAGCCCAAAGGGGGAGTTTGTGAATTTTCAATGGAGCGAGCTTAGATGGGTCAAAAAATGTATGCTGAAGCGAAAAGGGGAGTTTTTTCAACGCTCTTATATCTTTCCTTCTCTGGAGGGTTGCATAAGATAGTCCTGTTTTAGCTTTGCAGTTTAATCAATTACAATCATCACCCTGCATTGGTTTAAGAAGCCCTTCTGCTTGATTATAGCCTTCAGTATTTCTGCATCCTTGTCACTCATCACTATGTCAGAGGGGCTTTTATCGCTTACACTTACTGGCTTCAGGGTAACAGGATTATCTGCAACCCTTGGATTGGTCTGGGCAGCAGTCAGGTCCCTTGAGTACAAAGCCACTCCATTTTCAGCAGCTCCCTCCTGGGATGCCACATTGGTATGGTAAAGCTCTTTCCCTGATAATTCAAGAATTCTGGGGATTAGCGCAGGCTTCAGCTTTAATGCTCTGGCGTCTACAACAAGCCCGGTATAATCCGGCAACTTTAAAGGGGGGGGTTCTTCTGCTTTTGGCTCTTCTGCTTTTGGTTCCTCTGTCTTAGCTGCTTTAGATTCAGATGGCTCTTTAACATCAGGGACAGGTTCAGCAACTGGTTTCTCAGGCACTGCTTCCGGTTTAGGAATATCCCCCTTTATGACCTTTACCGGTGCCATTGCCTTCTTCTCTACCGGCTTTAAAAACAGGCTTAACAAATCCCCTTTGATACTCATACTGACTGTAACTTCCACTGATCCATCAGACATATACTTTGTATCTGTAACCTTTGACCCTTTTATGATACCTTGCACCCTTGTTTTTATAACATCATTTTCTACCATATATTCTTTTACAACAGTAGTAGAAGCAACTCTCACCCCTTCCAATGTTTCCAGAAGATTTCTTCTCGCGTCAGATATAGCAGCCCTCTTGGCCAATATCCTCCCCTGAGCAGGATTCTGCGCATCTGGAGATGGGGCACCACTACCCTTTGCAATGATAATACCGGATGTCCAGTTTATACTGCCATTGGTTCCAAGGGGTTCTATGAGTTCAACATCGCCTCCGAAGATATTACTGCAAAATAAAATTATGAAAAATGGAATCAAAAAAGCAGTTATTCTTTTCATTTTTGCCTCCCGGAGAATGCCTCTTTTTCGGTCTCATTCAACCATGGTTTATAGTTAACATTGCCTAAAAACAACGATTCATTCGGTGGAGATGACCCCCACCAGTTTTTTCTTGCATCTATAAAGATGCTAGAAGAACTCTGGATTGCAAATGGATTGTCAATAATGTTGTTGTTGTTTATTTTTGGCTTTGACATGCCCATGGACACAATCCCACCGGTACCCGTATTGTTGGATATGGTATTGTAAAATATCTTGGGGGCAGAGTCGTTCATTATATTTATCCCGCTTTGGGAATTATTTGTAATCAGGCTGTAAGTTATATCCGGCGTCCCATAACGGATTACAAAGGCAATGGCTGCATACTCAAAGATACAATATTTGAAAAAGCTGGAAAGTGTTGTCTTTTCTTCAAATTTTATTGCACTGCCATAATCACCTGCAGAGGGTGAGGAACTGTTGGAGGTAAAGGTAATCATCTCCTCTTTGGTGCCTTTGGCATTTATAGCTCCATTTTTAACTATTATGCTTATATCACCGCTGTTGTATTTAAGGGTAACACCTTGTTCAACCGTTAAGGTAGCACCATTGTCTATAACGAGTTTACCCTCAATGACATAGGGACTGTTGGCAACTGTCAGGTATGAGTCCTTGGTTATGCTGCCACTCAAAGGCCCTTTTAGTATTGATAACTCAAAGGGCTTGCCATCTGGATATGGGGCATCCAGGGATGTCCTGTAGTCCACTTTTCCTGAGATGCCGGATACTATCTTTGATATATCACGGCTTCCCCACCAGTTATTATTGGCATTTATGGCCTCACCTTTGGGGTCTGAATTGTAGAACTCAAACTTCCCGTTATCGTGTATATTGTTCTCTATAACCTTTGGAGATGATAAAAAAGCCTTTATTCCGTAGGTTCCGTTGTTTGAAATGGTGTTATGGGAGATGATAGGTGAAGAGTTTTCAGAGACAATGCCTTCCTTTCCATTGTGTTTTATTTCATTCCTTTCCAATACAGGATTTGCACCTGCCAAGGCCAGGACGCCCGTCCCCTTGTTTTCTGAAATTACGTTGTTTTTGATCTCTGGTGCAGAAAACGGGTCGCTTATACTCAAACCGGTATCGTTTTTAGAGATGTCATTATTGGATATTTTCGGTGAGGATGAGAAGAGGGTTATCCCTGTAACTGCCCCCCTGATCTGTGTATATTCAACAGCACTCTCTTTTTCCTTGGTCTTCTGAAAGACAATTCCGTCCCAACGATTCTTGTCCATCCCCTCAAAGGTAATCATACCGTTTTGTTTACCCTTGGCACTGAGCTTTCCATAGATATGGATGCTTGGACCCCTGGACTTTACAATGGTCCCGGGTTCAACGGTTAAGGTTGCCTTATCCATAACCGTGATTTGATCCTCGACTATATAAGGGCTCGCACCAGCATACCATATTGTATCCTGGGAAATGTTTCCCCTAACCGGTGTGGGCCCGGGGCTTACCGGTACCCCTGTTATATATTCTGACATCTTGCTTTCATTACCGGTCTTGTCCAAGGCAGCGAGTTTGTAGTAGTAAGTCGTGAGATTTTGAATACCCTTGTCCTGAAATTCTGTAAATTCAGTAGATACAACTTCTGTATAGCCGCTTAACGGGGATGTGCTCCTGTACACCTTATACCTGGCAAGGTCGTGTTCAGTATTCTTATCCCATTTCAGGCTAACCAACCCATCCCTTCCAAAGGATGAAAGCTCCTTTGGTATTGCCGGGGGTTCCGTATCAATGGTTACCGTACCTAATACATCTATCCATTTGGCTGTATTTCCTGCATCATCGGATAAGTAACCGGTTATTACAGCATCAGTGACATTATCCTTAGGCATCACCTGATAGATTCCTACATAGCTGCCGGGTTCTACCTCCCTCATAGCTATCCCTTTTTTGAAATCCCCTATGTCAAACGATGCCTGTTTCTTAGAATCTCCTTCCATGGCAACCTTTATAGTATCTCCAACTTTTTTAGGAAGACCTGCGGTATCCTGAACCAATATAGTTATTATCGGAGGTCTCAATGACTCTGCGATGGTCGGTGCAGGGAGGGTCTTTATCATGTCCCTGAAAAGGTCATCTCCTGCTCGAAGCAGTTCGATTTGTCGAACATTCATAGCAGCAGAAATAGCCGTCAAGATCAGTCCCACAGGGGTGGTGGATATTCCTCCCTGGTGTTTTCTGGTAACATTTTCGGCTTCCCAGAGGAGATTGTTTGTCTTTACGTCGACCATCCGCACATGAGCTCCTACAGCTATCTGGGAATAAACTCCGGCAAAGATCCTGTCATAGTGGGTTATCTCTCCATAGATGACAGCATCAGTATTTAATATGTCCCCAAGCTTTTTACTGTCACTCTGGGCTACTTTCTCAGGGGTATCCACGCCTGCCTTCTTTAATAGCTCATCAACCTTATACAGTTCTCTATCAACATAAGGCAGGGAACTGAAGTGGTTGTAGAAGCTCTTTCTCACTATCTCAAATGCCTCATCGCTTTTGGTCTTATTTACAAAAGGCAGGACAGCTACTGTTTTTGGCTGATGTCCTTCCATGTAATCGCTTACTTTGTACTTTCCTTTAAAAAGCTCGCTAATCTGAGGGGCGATCTGGGTAGTTTTGGTGGATACACAACCAGAGACGGTAAAGATCAACAAAATGCCCAGGATGTTTAAGAATCTTGCCTTCATGGTCTTAACCTCCGTCAAGTTTGGGGTCAGTTTGTTACTATGTTTACCAATTTACCTGGAACAAAGATAATCCTTCTTATCTCATTATCCCTCAGGAGTTCCTTTACCCTGGGGACATCGAGTGCCGCTCTCTTGATCTCGTCTTCGCGGGAAGAGGCAATAACATTGACTTTACTTCTTAATTTACCGTTTATCTGGACAACTATCAGTATTTCATCCTCTCTGATAATCTCTTCATTGTAAGATGGCCATGGAACCTTAATGATGCTCTCTTTTTTTCCCAATTTTTCCCACAATTCTTCGCAAATGTGAGGCGCTACCGGAGAAAGGAGTATAATCACCGTCTCTATTGCCTCTCTCAGTACAGAGAGAGAAATAGATTCCTTTTCATTCTCTATGTCGAACTGGTAGATGGCATTGACCAGCTCCATAATAGCGCTGATCGCTGTGTTGAAGTGAAACCTGTCTTCTATGTCCTCTGTTACCTTCTTTATTGTCTGATGGGTTTTGCGTCGCAGATTCCTCAAGTTGTCGGGGAGAGATCCCCCACTCTCATAAAGGGAGGCATCCTTAATCTTTTCCAGATTTCCTATCACCAGTCGCCAGACCCTGTTGATAAATCTAAATGCCCCCTCTACCCCCTGGTCACTCCAATCAAGGTCTCTCTCCGGCGGGGATGTAAAGAGGATAAACAAACGGGTTGTGTCCGCTCCATACTTATCTATTATATCGTTTGGATCAACCACATTGCCCTTGGATTTGGCCATCTTCGCCCCATCCTTTATAACCATTCCCTGCGTCAGAAGACTATTGTATGGTTCTCCAACCTCGAGAAGATCTATATCCCGAAGTACCATGGTAAAGAAACGGGAGTATAACAGGTGGAGGATGGCATGTTCAATTCCGCCAATGTACTGATCAACGGGCATCCAGTAATTTACAGCCTTTTTGTCTAGAGGAGCTTTATCGTATCTCGGACAGGTATATCTATCGAAATACCACGAGGAGCAGACAAAGGTATCCAGTGTATCTGTCTCTCTTCTGGCTCTGCTATTGCACTTGGGACAAACGGTAAAAAGGAAAGACTCTGCCTCAGGCAGGGGAGATCTGCCATCTCCTCTGAAGTCTATATCAACAGGCAATATGACGGGAAGCTGCTCATACGGCACAGGAACAATGCCGCATTTATCACAGTAAATCATTGGGATCGGTGTTCCCCAATATCTCTGTCTGGACACACCCCAGTCCCTGATACGATAATTCACAGTCCTTCTGCCAATTCCTTTCCCTTCCAGGTATTCTCCTATCCTGTCCAATGCCTCTATGCTGTTCATCCCGTTGAACTGACCTGAATTTACCAGATACCCTTCTTCTACATAGGCTTCGGTCATCGTATCTTCATCCAGGGTACCGTCGTAAGGATGGATTACTACCTTCACAGGGATATTATATTTTCTGGCAAAGTCAAGATCCCTCTGGTCATGTGCAGGTACTGCCATAACGGCACCGGTACCGTATTCCATCAAGACAAAGTTGGCTACCCATATCGGAATCATATCATTTGTGAAGGGGTTAATAGCATACCTTCCGGTAAAGACCCCCTTCTTCTCTACATCTTCTGCTGTACGCTCTATTTTGTCTTCCCTGGACACCTGAGAGATGAAGTCTAAAACATCTTTTTCCTGAGTGGTACCGGCTGACAACTCCTTACAAAAGGGATGTTCCGGGGCAAGGCTCATAAATGTTGCACCATAAAGGGTATCCTGCCTTGTGGTAAATACCTTGATGACCTTATCCGAATCTGCCACCGGAAAATCCACTTCAGCCCCATAGCTCTTGCCAATCCAGTTTCTCTGCATAGTTAAAACTTTTTCAGGCCATCCCTCAGAAAGTTCATCGCACCCTTTTAACAGTTCCTCTGCGTACCTGGTAATCTTTAGAAACCACTGTTCCAGCTCCTTTTGCCTGACCTCTGTATTACAACGCCAGCAAAGGCCAGCTTCAACCTGTTCATTAGCCAAAACGGTTTTACATGATTCACACCAATTCACAAAAGACTTTTTTCTGTAAGCCAATCCCCTTTCGTACATCTTGAGGAAAAACCACTGATTCCACTTATAGTATCCGGGATGGCAGGAGGCAATTTCCCTGTCCCAATCGTAGCTGAAACCCATCCTTTTTAGCTGTCTTCTCATATACCTGATATTGTCATACGTCCATTTTGCCGGATGCACCCTGTGTCCAATGGCAGCATTCTCAGCAGGCAGCCCGAATGCATCCCAGCCCATCGGATGAAGCACATTATAGCCCTTCATCATTTTGTAGCGGGCAACTACGTCGCCTATAGAATAGTTTCTAACGTGGCCCATATGTATCTTCCCCGAGGGGTAGGGAAACATCTCAAGGATATAGTATTTTTTCTTTCCAGGGTCTTCAACTACCTTAAATAACCCTTTCTCCCCCCAGTATCTCTGCCACTTCTCTTCTATCTGGTGGGGGTTGTATCTGTCTTCCATCTGGAATCCTCCGGCAAGTTAAGAAGTATACAAGACTTTAACTAGCATAAATATAAAAGCTTTTCAAGGAGAATTTGCTCTCTTCCCTTAACAAAAAATGTGGCATATCTTCAAGAAAAGTAGTATTATGTTGATGTTCGGAGTATGGATCAGGGCACCAATAAAAGGAGCACAGGGATATGGTTAAACGAATAGTTACCAGGAGAAGCTTACGTGATTCTTCATCTATCAAGGATGACCTGGAGTATTGGCTAAGCAAACCTCCGGAAGAACGCGTGGCGACTGTAGACTACTTGAGAGGACAATATCATGGAAGTACAACCAGACTTCAGAGATCTGCTCGAGTTATTCAACGAGCACAAGGTTGAGTATGTCATTGTTGGCGGTTATGCTCTGGCATTTCATGGGGCTCCAAGGTACACTGGAGACATTGACATCTTTGTCAGACCGGATGCGGGCAACGCTCAGCGAGTAATGAAAGCACTTGATGCTTTTGGCTTTGGTTCAGTAGGACTCACAACCAAGGACTTCCAGTATCCAGATAAAGTTGTCCAGCTTGGTGTTCCACCTGTCCGAATAGACATCGTGACCTCTGTCACCAACGTCACTTGGGAGGCTGTAGCCTCAAACAGAGTCAAGGGCAAATATGGCGATGTTGTCGTCCACTATATAGGACTTAATGAATTTATTTCCAATAAGCGAGCTGTCGGCAGGAAGAGAGATTTAGCAGACCTGGAAGCTCTTGGCAAAGACTAATATGGTCAATATCCAACATCAGAACCATGCCTTGAATACGGTCGGCAATTCGGGGCAATTCGGGGGACACAATATTTAATTCTTCAAAATAGTTTATGGTCTCATATTTGTAAGTGTAAGGGGAGACGAGGGCACGTTGGTTTTAAACAAGTTAAATTTTTTCATAAGAAAGAAGGGAGAAGGCATTAACGGGATGGTTTTCAAATTATCATGCAATTACAACTAATTAGTTCGCTTTGAAGAACTCCCCTGAGAGCGAACATCGTCAAAAACCGGAAGTCGTAAATCGTGAATCGTGAATAGGTGTTATACCTTTTATTTATTTTATTTACGACTCACGACTTACGATTTACGATCATAGATAGATGGCATTTCACCTTTTCTCAGCAACCTTGTCATATTGAGAAAACTGCATGGAAAACGTTCCCCGCCCCTGACTGGCTGACCTCAAATCAGTGGAATAACCAAACATCCTTTTTAAAGGGATCAATGATTTGATAGCCTTGACCTTTCCTTTAGAGGCTATTTCCCCTATCTTCCCGCCTCTGGAGTTGATGTCTCCTATTATCTCTCCTGTAAATTCCTCTGGAACTACTATATTAACCTCCATGATAGGTTCCAGAAGTACCGGGCTTGCCATCCTGTCCCCTTTGTTAAATGCCATAGATGCGGCGACCCTGTATCCCAGTTCTGAGGAGTTGGTTTCATGAAAGGAACCGTCAAATAGGGTTACCTTCATATCCACTACCCTATAGCCATTTACACCGCTAACTGCTGATTCCTTAATACTTTCTTCAATGGCAGGTATGTATTCAGGGGGTATTGTTCCGTCTCTTAGTTCATTTATAAAGCTTATCCCCTCTCCCCTGCCCAGAGGTTCGAGACGTAACCACAGATGTCCAAAGTGCAGTCGCCCATCTATCTCTTTATCAAACCTTCCCTCGATTTCAACGGATTTCTCTATGGTCTCCCGGTATACAACCTGTGGTCTCCCAACATTGACTTTTACATTAAAGTCCAGAAGCAATCTGTTTACCAATATGTCCAGGTGGAGTTCCCCCATTCCGGAGATAACTGTCTGCCCTGTATCCTCATCATACTTTACCCTGAAGGTAGGGTCCTCTTCCGCCAGCTTCTCTAAAGAAAGGGGCAGCTTCTCCTCGTCGTCTTTGGTTTTCGGTTCTACCGCAACAGAGATAACAGGTTCGTAAGTGTCTATTGATTCCAGGAGAATCGGATGGGCTTCATCGCACAGGGTATCACCGGTAGTAGTATATTTTAGTCCCATGGCTGCTACGATATCCCCTGTACGAACCAGCGGTATCCTTTCTCTCTTATTGGCATGCATCTTCAGGATTCTGGCAATCCTCTCTCTTTTGTCTCTTGTGGAATTGAGAACCTCGGCTTCGGCCTTTAAGACGCCTGAATATACACGAAAATAGGTCATCTTACGCCCCTGGTCCATCATAATCTTGAAGGACAGTGCGGAAAAATGTTCGTCATCGCTACTTAACCGTTTCTCCTTTTCACCGCTCCCAGGAATTATACCCTCAATAGGCGGGACATCCAAAGGTGACGGCAGAAAATCAACTACCGAATCCAGAAGCGGCTGTACGCCTTTGTTTCGGAGTCCTGCCCCACACATCACGGGCACCAACTGATAACGGATAGTCGCAGTTCTGACAGCTGATTTGATTTCGCCCTCGGTTAACATTTCTCCCTTAAGGTACTTTTCAGTCAGGATATCATCGGTTTCAGCCACAGCTTCTATCAGCTTTTCTCTGTACTCCTGACTCTGGTCGAGAAGGCTTTTGGGGATGTCCATCTCATCAAAAGTGGCTCCAAGAGTCTCCTTATGCCATACTATGCTCTTCATCCTGATTAAATCGATTATACCCTGGTAATCCTCCTCTTTTCCAAAGGGTAGCTGGATGAGTAAAGGGTTAGCTCCTAATCTGTCCTTCATCATCCCAACAGTTCTAAAAAAGTCAGCCCCAACCCTGTCCATTTTATTTATAAAGACTACTCTTGGCACATGGTACTTGTCAGCCTGATGCCATACAGTCTCTGATTGCGGTTCGACCCCCCCTACAGCGCAAAATACTACTACAGCCCCATCAAGTATCCTGAGAGATCTCTCTACTTCTATAGTAAAATCTACGTGCCCAGGGGTATCTATAATATGGATTTCATGGTTTTTCCAGTTACAGGTAGTCACCGCCGACGTTATAGTGATTCCCCTCTCCTGCTCCTGAATCATCCAATCCATGGTTGCCTCTCCGTTATGAACCTCCCCTATTTTATGAGAGCGACCGGTATAATACAGGATTCTTTCTGTAATGGTAGTCTTTCCAGCATCGATGTGGGCAATTATACCTATATTTCTAATTTGAGAGAGTCTGTCTTTTTTTACCATCTACTTTCCAACAATCTTCATATCGGCTT
This sequence comes from Thermodesulfobacteriota bacterium, assembly GCA_040757775.1. NCBI lineage: Bacteria > Pseudomonadati > Thermodesulfobacteriota > Thermodesulfobacteriota bacterium. Next base: position 5,480 of record JBFLWQ010000026.1, on the reverse strand, counting down.
CGAATGGCATCATAGCAAAGATATGTCCGGCTACGGTTTCGACCTTTTTCCCTTCCACCAGAATCTGAACCTTTTCTATCCCTTTGAAATTTAAGATAAGAGAATTTACAATGGAGTAAATTGTAAGCAGCTCTGCAGAACTTCCCCCGGGATGTCGACTCGTTAACTCAGAGCTGAAATTAACAAAGGCAATACCGTCATGATTGATCGAAAGACCACGTAGGGTCGTTCCAGGGGGTATTGTTCCGGTAAGGTTTGTCTCGGGACCTTTAATCAGTCCCAGAATGACCTGTTTAGCCTGGCTCGTCAAATCACCATATGCCTCAACCTTTCTCTTTTCTCTAATTAAATGATCTGTATTTGGTTCAGCAAAATACAGGTCTACTACAATCTTCTCCTTCTCTCCGGTTGGAGGTGTAGGGTATATTTTTTTATGGTATTTATAGTAGATGAAGTAAGCTACCAAAAGGGTTAAAATGACAATTGTGAGTACAGGCAAAAACCTCCGTTTATACCTATTTCCCCCCCCTTTTTTTGTCTTCAATGCCTTTCCTCCCCTATGCCACACTTATTTGTTTAACGTTTTTAAACTCTGTTCCCTGTAAGAACCTCATTCCTGCTTCGACAAACTTCTCAGGCGCATCAGTGACATAGAATTCATGAACAGCGCTTTTATTACTGGTTTTTAGCAGATCGCCAGACTGTAAGACTCCTACTACTTCGGCTGCTGTCTCTTCGGCAGAGTCAACCAACAGTACTTCATCGCCCAAAACCTTCCCGATTACATCTTTTAACAAAGGGTAATGGGTACAACCCAGTATTAAGGTATCAACATCTGCTTCCTTAAGTCTCTGAAGATACCTTTCAGCAGTTAAAAATGCGATATCGTTATCTGTCCATCCTTCCTCTACCAGAGGAACGAATAAGGGACATGCCTGACTGACTACCGCAATTTTAGGATCTATCCCCTTGAGCGAATTCACATAAGCACTACTTTTGATTGTCCTTTCTGTACCTATTACCCCTACTCGCTTTCTTTTAGTAACCTTTATCGCTTTCCTGGCCCCTGGCTCTATAACCCCGATAATAGGAAGGTTGTATTTGTCCCTCAAGGCAGGAAGACCAACAGCAGAAGCTGTATTACAGGCGACTACCAGCAGTTTTATGTCTTTACTTGATAAGAACTCTGCATTTTCCAGAGAATATCTGATCACAGTGTCGGATGATTTTATTCCATAGGGAACCCTCGCAGTATCCCCCAAGTAAATAGTATTTTCCTCTGGAAGTGTATTTATTATTTCCTTTAAAACCGTCAATCCACCTATACCTGAATCAAAAACCCCTATAGCTTTGTCCATATTTCACCATATACGAGAGAGCTTTGAAAATCTATACAAACTATCATTGTGAACGAAGTGAAGCAATCTCTCTCCTCTATCCTTCCACAGGTTTGTATATTGGTCAGTTCAGCTAGCAAATTATACGGCTTTTTTTAATTTAAGTATTTTGGCTTGTGATGATTCTAATATTGAATCGCGAAGAAATAAACTTGCCTCTAATATTTCTATGCCGATTAACTCACCGTTTTTATTTAACTCGGCTGTAATATTTGGGCTTATCTCAACGCTATCTGCTTCTTTTTCCTCGGAGATAACTATATGCAGGATATCTTCATCTTTAAAATATGCCATCTTTGTTTTATCCATATATGAACCTCCCGTGCTTAGCTCGAATTTTGGCGAAAACTTCTTCACCGGGAACCAGCTTAGCTTTGCTTTCCTCAATTTGGGACACGCGACGTTCCGCTTCCTCGGCCCAAAGGCGTTCCACTTCTTCATTGACTGGAAGGTTGAGGCTCGTAAGAAGCTTCTCAACTAAGTTTATACGGACATCTGCAGGAAGAGATAGGGCTTCTTCAATAACTCTGTCATTTGTTGTCGCCATAGTATTCCTCCTTTACTAAACTAATTTAAACATACATATCCTGAATATATTTGAGAACCGTCCCGTTAATATACTAACTATTTTGAAGAATTAAGTATTGCGCCTCCCGAATTTTCCCCATGTCGTGTCAATCCTTAAAGGTTAGGCTGTGATTTATAGGAATAGCTTAATATTTTGGCTTCAGTCCAGCTTGCTTGCATAATTCATTTGCTGTGATTCTATCGAGATTCCTATGCCTTTTGATAGGAACTGTCTTTGCTCCATTCGTAAATATCGAATGATTGCTACCCTCTCGCAATAGATAAAATCTGTTTTCTTCAAAATACCGAATTAGGTCACGCCGTTTGATGGACACTGTCAACCTCGACCGGAACCTGCTCAATTAAAGAGCTACCTATGGGAATTTCTTTTCCTTGCTGATGGTATGCCAGGATCATTTCGTTAAGAGCGTCTCTTAACATATATCGGCATTCCTCAATATCTTTGCCTTCAGTAACTATCTCAGGCCATTCAACTAATTGTCCCATGTATCCGGAATCAATCTTTGTATATTTCGCTGTGTATGTTGTAAACATTGCTTAATCCTCCCTGATAGTAAAGATTGGTTTTAGCCTAATGAGCCTATAGAAAAACTCCCGAATCAACAATTGAACACTTTGTAGCTCACTGTTTTTATTGAGTATTGTTTTTTTCTCATAGTTCTATGAGGCTCGATATCTCATTCATAGTTTAACTTGATAATTCCCTGTAGCTTGCTACATGTTTTCCATATGTCATTCCTGCGAAAGCAGGAATCCAGAAAACTAAAAGACTGGATTCCCCTGTATCAAGTACGGGGCAGGCTTATCAAGCACGGAATGACAGAATACAGCAGAATACAGAATAACAAAAATTAATAATAGTTAGACGTGCTAGCGTAAGTAGCCTAACCCCAATAATTATCTTCTAACTATTTATATTACATAATATATTTGAGAACCGTCCCGCTAACAGCGCGGTATAATATCATCTGAAAAGTTGAGAATGACTCCCTGTACGATAAAGAACAAGTTCATCATCATCTATTGCGTAAATCAGAATCCAGTCAGGTTCAATATGACAATCACGCTTATTCTTATATTTGCCACTGAGGGGATGGTCATGGTATTCAGGAGGTAATTTCCGTCCTTCTGCAAGTTCCTCAACAATACTCAGTAACTTCTCAATATCTTTCCCACTTCGTAAAAGTCGTTTGATATCTTGTTTGAACTGGGTTGTCCTTAGAATAGTCAGCTTCAAGATAACAAATCCTTTCGTAATTCTTCGACGGAATGAAATACAGGCATGGCGGATTTGTCTTCGGCAAATGCTTTCAAAGTCGTTTCATTCGGAATTTCAAGCTTGTCAAAACTACGTCGAATATCTTTATCCTCCAGAATGTATCGTGCGACGGTCAGTCGGTCTTTTTTCGGCAATGCACGAAATACCCGATAAAACGCCTCTGCCGCGCTGATTGTCATAGATTGAGATTTTTCCGGTTGTTTTTTCGATGTCAACATCTTTGCATTTCCCTCCTTCTTTCAACGCCTAACAAAGGTAGTGACTGGTTAGGCGAACTTGCTAATATTATTACACACTTACAAATATGAGACCATAAACTGTTTTGAAGAATTAAGTATTGTGTCCCCCGAATTCCCTATCTAGTGGACTGATACGTTGGGCTAGAGCTTTTCCCATTCTTCTTTGGACATTCCAGCCTGACGAAGTATTCTGGCCAAGAACTCCCTTCCGATGTCTTTCTGATGTGGATTCGGAATTGTCATAGTAAGGTCTCCTTTGACCATGAAAGGATGCTTCCCTCCGGAATAGGGTCCGTCAAAGCCGCATTTCCGTAGATATCTGACTAGCTCAGATCTCTTGACTGCACCAAAGGTTGGCATCAGGCAACTGCATGCTTCTTGATCTTGATTTCGATGTTATCGATTGGAGGTACCTGCAGATTCTTGTACACACGAAACAGAACCCATTCTTCCAGAACTTCCTCCAACTCGTTTCTGCACTTCTCGAGGGTCGGAGCGTTTGAATAGACACCAGGACATTCTTGGATCTCGCCATAATACGTCCCATCATCCTGGAGAATTTCGTATTTAGCATGCTCCAGCGCAGTTTGAATATACTTCCTGATCATATCTTCTCCTTTCTTTACTCTGCCAAATGAGCCTGTAGAAAAACCCATAAATCAGCAATTGGAGACTTTGTAACCTACTGTTTTTATTGGATATTATTTTTATGAAAAATCTTAAAAATAGACTTTCTTATGAAAAAATTTAAGTTGTTTTAGAATTAATGTCTCCTAGCCCCGTAGGACTTTCTTTTTTGGCTGTAAAATTCAGCATAAAATTATTGACAAGATCTAAAAAATTTTCGTTTTCTTTGAGATCACCACGTTTTGATTCTGTTTTTACCTTTTCCCATTCTTCTTTTAAAAGTAGTTGGGTGGTTTTTATAAGTTCATTCAGTGAGTCTTCGAGTTCAGCCCTTCTTGATACATCGGTCAATTCAGGGATTGTCTTTATCAAATCTTCTATTTTACGTTCTGATTTGCTTTCAGGGTCGGGATTTAGTTGAAGCCTAATCAAATATCTTAATTTATCAATTTCCTTCAACACCTCAACTTCTTCAGGTTTATCCGGAAGGTTTGAATAACACCAATTATATGTTAATCCGCAAAAAGCGGATATATTTTGCCTCAGAGTTTGAATCCATTTAACGCGTTCGCTAGTGACAGTGTTTATAAAAGCAGTCCGTCGATTTTGCCTATAGTTCATTAAAATGTTCCATATGCCAATAATGAAAGTTAGAATTATACCTGCTGCGTAAAAAAGATCTTTCATAATATTACCCTTACCCTTCGAACCCCAACATATAATAATACGAATCCCAACATATTCAATACCAATTAATCCCTGCTCCACGTAAATAATCTTGGGCTTCTTTAAGACCTACTCGCGCTGCTGCTTTATAGTCACTAAAAGCTTGCTGGCGGTTACCTAATTTCTGATAAGCCACCCCAAGGTTATAATAAGCCGCTGCATCTTTAGGGTCTAATTCTATGGCCATAGTGTAGTCGGCTATAGCCTGCTGGTAGTTGCCTAATTCTTTATAAGTATCCCCCCGTTTGATATAATTCCATGCACGTTTGGGGTTTATTTCTATGGCTTTGGTATAAGCATATAAAGCATCCTGATACTCTCTTGCTTGTGCATGTAAAACTCCCTTCACAGACCAATCTGTTGCACTTAGTCCCTTTACGGCTTCGTTGTACTCTCCCTGTTTTTTTGTATCACCTTTAGCCGATGCCAGCTCGCTCCTTAACCTCTCCATCTCCTTCAGATACTCTGCTGCTTTTTTCCTTGTCTCCTCAAGCTCTTTTGTCTTCTGATGGTCTTTTCGTAAAGAGTCAACAGACTTTATTACCTCATCAGGGTCAGCTTCAATCTTAGCCTTCAGCCAATATGTCTTACCATCCCATGTCTCTTTTACTATCTCTGTCCTTA
>JBFLWQ010000025.1 GCA_040757775.1 Thermodesulfobacteriota bacterium | reverse complement strand
TGAGCTCTGTCTTATGTGTTATCTCCGGAGCGCAGCCCTTTAGTACCAAAGGAAATCCTATCTCTTTTGCCGCCTGGATTGCTTCTTCCTTCGTCTTCGCCAGCTTCTCTTTTGTTATTGGAATACCGTAAGAAGCCAAAAACTTTTTCGACTCATACTCTGAGAGTGTGCTCTGTCCTTTCTTTATAGCCTCGTCTAAAATTTTCATCTTTCTACTCCTCCATTCCTTTGTATATAAACTTAGAGCCAATGTTTATAGAGGTTGGCTACAATAACAACTGATTACTTTCCTATGGATAATTCATTGTTACTAGACGGTATTCGACCAAAACGAGCGTTTTTTATAAAAAGCTAATTCTGGATCTAGCATACAAGGGGCTTACATCATTAACAACCAATAATATGAAGTTCGGTTAAATAGGATGATGGTATCGAATAAATCTGCCTATAGCCTCAGCAGCCCTTCCAAGGGTGGGGTAAACAGGGAGACCCAAAGATGAAAGTCTTTCTTGGAGCAATAAAGTCTTTCCAAGGATTTCAGGAGATGTCCCTTCATGGAGTACCACTGCTATTGGTTTTGAACACACCTTTTTAGATCCGGTAACTGACTTGATCATTTGATCTAACAATTCGTGTTCCCTTTCGATAGGGAACATATCTATTGCCAGAGGCATTATCAAAAAATCAATCCCTTTCCACTCAGAAACGATCCTCACTGTATCAACAAACTTACCGGGGTCCCACACCAACCATTGGGTATCCACTGGATTCTTTACACTGTTATTGGCATCAGGGGTAAAACTGCTCAGTCTGTCCCTGATCTCTTGAGGGAATAGGGGAACTGAAAGCCCCGTACTCTCACAGTCGTCAGCGGCCTGGACGCTAACCCCTCCCCCATATCCTACAACGGCTACATTCTTCCCTTTCGGAGGAGTCATGAAAGCAAAAGCTAATACAGTGTCTACAACCTCATCTATACTATGGACACGAATAACCGAAGCCTGTCTGCAAAGAGCATCCCATATCCTTTCCTCCCCCGTTAGGGAACCAGTATGAGAGGCAGCGGCCCTGGTTCCAGCATTTGTATGTCCGCCTTTATGGACCACTACCGGCTTCGATTTTGCTGTATTCTTCAACACATCAAAGAATCTTCTCCCATCTCTAATCCCTTCGATATACAGGGCTATAACCTTTGTTTCTTGATCATGGGCAAGATATTCCAGAAAATCGGTTACACTAAGGTCACACCCATTGCCATAGGCAACAACCTTGCTGAATCTAAGCCCACGAGTCCCCCCTAATCTTAAGAATCGGATGCAATGCCCACCGCTCTGAGAGAGACAGGCAACCGGTCCACTCTCTTTGGGCAATATAGGACTGAAGGTTAATCTTGACTCCGGGCAGTAAATACCCGGAGAATTTGGCCCTATGATTCTGATACCGTTATCACGGGCAATTTGGGTTATCTTTTCTTCCAATCTAATCCCCTCTTCTTCACAGGTTTCGCTGAAACCTGAAGTAAAAAGATGGACTGCCCTGACACCTTTGGAGGCACACTCTTCCATAAGCTTGGGGGTAAAGCGAGCGGCTATACTACAGATAACATAGTCTACAGATACGGGGATATCTTTAATGCTTGGATAGGTCTTAAAACCCCACATTTCGCTGCTCTTACGGCTGACAAAAAACAGGTTGCCATCATACTTGAATTCAACTAATGCCTCAGGGATCATCTGCCCAGCCCAATTATTTGGGTCAGGAGAAGTTCCGACTAAGGCTATGGATTTTGGGTGGAAGATGCATTCTATACTTTGAATTTTATAATTACCTCAGGTTTCCTTAAAGTTTGCCTCTTTACTATTTTGGAAATTTTCTTTAAGGCGAGAATATATTAGCTTACCAGGTGGGCATTAAAAATCAATACTGAATAATTGGGGTAATAATGGGGTAATAAACTACCAATTATGAAAGAGATGATAGGTAGGATATAAGATTTACTTTTTTATTGTTTATTCCAATTTTTAATCTTAAATTTTTTCTATAAGACTCGATTGTCCGTGTTGACAAATTCATCAATTCTGCTATTTGTTTCGTGGTATTGCCCTCTTTTACAAGATTTGCCACTTGAATTTCCGTAGGAGTAAGTTTTAAATATTTAGAGTATAAATTCCGCGAAAATGATGAAACAATGTTGTTCAAATTTGATTCAAGAATATGCATGTAAGTCAATTGATCGGCATTTAATCGGCTTTTCTTCAATTTTTCAAGATAGGGAACGACTAGTTCCTTCACATTGATTAATATCTTTTCCTCAATTTCCGTTTTGTCGTCATCTCTTTTTTTCAACAAGACTCTTAAGGCAGTATTTACCTCTTCAAGGCTCTTGGTTTTAATCTCTAAATCTGTCTCTCTTTCTCTCAGGGCATGTTCTGCTCTCTTGTTTTGGCTGATGTCCAAAAAAGAAGCCATCATGCATATAGGCTTGCCTGAATCATCCTTAACTATGCTGGAAGAAAGCTGTACATCGAACAGTGAACCGTCTTTTCTCTTTCCTACAAGTTCCCCTATCCAGCTACCCCTAGAAACCAAAGCCTCCAGTCCCTCCATGGGTTCATCTTCTGTTCTCCAGAATTCTGCATTAAATTTCCCCAGAACCTCTTTCTCATCATCATATCCCCACATCTTGAGATAAGAATCATTTGCATACGTAACATAACCATCCAGGCTAGAGAACGCAATAGCGTTAATTGACGATGCTATGGCGTTATCCCTTATCCTCATCTCATCTTCCATCATTTTTTGTTTGGAAATATCCCTTGCAATTCCCAAAATTCCCATGAACTTTCCTTCGCCGTCTTTCAATAAAGTAACTGACATGTAAACGGGAAAAGATGTTTTGTCTTTTCTGGTATGCCTTATTTCGCCCGTCCATGAGCCTAATTCCATAACTTGACTCATCCCGAATTTGTATTTATCCCTCCCCTCCTTCTCAACTAATTCTGTTGTTTTCATTCCTACCATCTCGTCAGCGGCGTAACCATGCATTTCGGCAAATGCTTTATTAAGGTATATCAGTTTTAATTCCAAGTCACTTATCGCTATACCATCTATGGACTGCTCAACAGCAGAAGTTAGGTTTCTTATTTCATCCTCTACACGCTTTGATTTGGTAATATCTCGAAGTTTATACTCAGCTATTTCCTTTTCCAGTTTCTCGACTCTTTTTATCAATTCTTTATTATTTAGTTTCTTGGCCATCATAAAATCCTCATATCATCCTAATATATCAGTTATATTCTTGAGAACCAATATCGAGAGAAAAATGCTTTACAAGTTTCCTAAATTTAGTCTCAGAAATTTTTGAATGATTTACATACTTGCTTTCCATTGTCATGGCTAGACTTATAGCCCATTCAAGCATTTCGTTCGAGTCGAGACCCTTTATTGTTACTAATTGGTTCACACTGAAAAATTCCCTTTTCCAGTCTCTAGTGCAGGTTTTTTGACCCATCTATGACTTGCTTCAGGCATTTTCATAAACTCGCCCTTTGGGCTCAAACACCCTGAAAATGCTTATCTTCCACTTCGTCAAGATGGGTTCCCCAAAAATCCTGCTCATGTTCGTTCCAAAGGAAATTTTTCATTTTTCAGGGTGGACTAATTGGTATTCAACTATATTGTATACTATAATGTATGTGTTTATGTAAATCTTATTTTAATCTAACTTGACTTATATCATTAATCAGCAGGAATGTGAAGCTAGGTTAAGCCAGATGATAGTACCATTTTTCGGTAAACTCCGCCATTTCAGGGAGTGGCTCTCATAGGCAAAAAACCTTGACATTAACCCGGATATATAATAAAGAAAGGGCAATCGTAACTATACTATAATTGTACAAACAAGGAATAGACTATTGGAGATAAAGACTGACTTTTTGGTTATAGGGAGTGGCATTGCCGGGTTGACATTTGCCCTCAAGGTCTCAAAATTTGGCACTGTCGCAATTGTTACTAAAAAAAATAAGATAGAATCAAGTACCAACTACGCCCAGGGTGGCATCGCATCGGTTTTAAGTCATGGTGACAGCTTCGATCTGCACATTAAGGACACCTTGAAAACTGGTGATGGACTCTGCCATGAGGATGTGGTCAAGATGGTCGTGGAGAACGGCCCTGACAGAATAAGAGACCTGGAAGGTTGGGGGGTAAAATTTACCAGTGCTGAAGGAAATACCGGTTCTAAATACGACCTGGGTAAAGAGGGTGGGCACTCAAAGAGGAGGATTGTCCACGCCTCAGATTTTACTGGTCAAGCAATAGAAAAGGCATTAATAGAAAAGATAGAATTGAATAAAAACATCAAAATATATGAAAACATGATTGCTATAGACCTTATTATTCAGTCAAAGGTTAATAAGTGGGGAAGATTTGGCGTAGACAGAGAGGATACATGCTGGGGGGCATATGTCTTGGATATCAGGGGGAATTCTATCCACACCTTCCTTTCAAAAGTGACCCTCCTGGCTACAGGAGGAGCAGGTAAGGTCTATCTTGTTACCAGCAATCCAGACATTGCTACCGGGGATGGAATAGCAATGGCATACAGGGCAGGCGCCAAAACGGCTAATATGGAATTCATCCAGTTTCACCCAACCTGTCTATATCACCCTAAGGCAAAGTCTTTTTTAATATCCGAAGCCCTCAGAGGAGAAGGAGGCATTCTCAGGCTTGGAGACAGTACCCCTTTTATGAAAAGATACCATCCCTTAGGGGATCTGGCTCCTCGTGATATAGTGGCTAGAGCGATAGACAACGAGTTGAAAAAGAGCGGTAATGATTGTGTGTTTTTAGACATCACCCACAGGGATGCTGATTTTGTCAAAGGTAGGTTTCCTAATATTTATGAAAGATGCCTTTCTTTTGGGATTGATATGACAAAGGAACCCCTCCCGGTTGTCCCTGCTGCTCACTATATATGTGGTGGGGTAATGACGGATATCAATGGAGAGACAAGCATCAAAAAACTCTATGCCTGTGGGGAAGCAGCCTTTACCGGACTACATGGAGCAAATAGGCTGGCAAGCAATTCTCTTTTAGAGGCATTGGTATTCAGCCATAGGGCATCTATCAAAAGTGTCAAGGATCTAAAGGACGATCTAAAAAGCCCCCCCCAAATTCCGCAATGGGACTCCAGTGGTGCAGTAGATAGCGACGAGTCTGTTGTTGTGTCTCAAAATTGGGATGAGATCAGGCGCCTTATGTGGAACTATGTAGGTATTGTGAGATCCGATAAACGGTTAAACAGAGCCAGAAGGAGAATCCAACTTCTTCAAGAAGAAATAACAGATTACTATTGGAATTTTACCATATCCAGCGATCTGGTGGAGTTGAGAAATATAGCCGTAGTAGCCAGGTTAATAATAGAATCTGCCCTGATAAGAAAGGAAAGCAGAGGCCTGCATTTCAACAGAGACTACCCGGAAAGAAATGATGCAAACTGGAAAATAGATACCATTGTTGATCCCAGAGGGAGGACACAAACTCTCTAATCCTTTATCCCGGCAAAAACCCCGCTTTTTAGAATATATTCAGCACCATTAATAATGCTGTCTATGAGTTCCTTTACGGTCAAGACCTTATCTATTCCGCTTACGGCTAGAGAGCCAGGAGCAAGTTTCAGCACTTCATCGCTCTCAAGCAGCATATCATCAGGGTCTTCTTTCAATAAAACCCTTTCGAGCTTCATCATCCACTCACCATGGGGGATATTCCCTCTCAGTTTCATAACCTTTTCCAGGGCAAGAGGGCTAGGTGGAGATAAAACCTTCTTCATAAGCTTAGGGTCAGCCGGATCAACATCCACAAGATATTGCTTATGCCGTTCTGGTATGGGGCATTCTTTGGTTGCCATGAAGGCTGTTCCCAAATACGCTGCCTCGGCCCCCATTGCCAGAGAAGCAAGAAATCCCCGGGCATCCCCTATTCCGCCGGCTGCAATTACTGGTATTTTCATCTGTTTCACTGCCCATGTTATACTCGTAAGTGTAGGAAGTTGCTCGACACTCTTAAATCCAATCCCTTCCATGCCAACAATAACAACTGCATCAGCCCCTTGTTTCTCAGCTACTATTGCATGCTTAACAGTAGCCACCTTGTGGATCCATTTAACCCCGGCATCCTTCAATCGCTTTCCATGATTACTTGCTTGAAATGCTGAGGTTTCAACAACAGGGATACCTTCTTCAATGGCAACTTCCCGCATATCATCTATATGAGGACAGATACCTACACTAAGATTCACACAGATAGGCTTATCAGTCATGGACATAGCCTTTCGTATATCTTCTCTGAGCCCTTCCGGAGTTTTCAAAGCCCCTGCAGTAATAATACCTAATCCACCTGCTTCGGAGACAGGTGCCGCAATCTCTGAAGTCCCAAATCCACCGTATGACCCCTGAATAATAGGGTACTTTATACCTAGCATTTCTGTAACTCTAGTCTTCCATTCCATGTTTCACCTTTCCTATACCTTCTTCCAGATTATGAATCGTGAATCGCAAGTCGTAAGCCGTTAGCAGTTCCCATTCACAATTTACCATTTACGATTTATAAAAACCATCAACCGCTCAGAAAGTCTGCTTTTGTGAATACAGCCTCCAGTTGATACCCCTCTTTTGCTAAATTCTCTCTGCCTCCCTCTTCCCTATCGACCAGAGCCATAACTTTAACCACTTCATAACCCTCTTCCTTAGCTCGGTGGATGGCCCTCAGGGTTGACCCCGCCGTTGTCACCACATCATCTACTATTGCAACATTGGCTCCCTTTCTCAGACCTTTTCCCCCTTCAATCCATAGCGACGTGCCGTGTTTCTTTGGTTCTTTCCTGACTATAAATGCATGGATGGGATTCCCTTCAATATAGCTAATCATAGAGATAGCTGTAACAATAGGGTCTGCACCCAAAGTCAACCCCCCTACCCCCTCTATAGGAACCATGGCCTGTCGGATCATATCATAAAATATCTTACCCACCAAATACGAGCCTTCAGCACTAAGGGTTGTCTGTTTCCCATCAATATACATATCGCTTTCTCTTCCGGAAACTAACACAAACTTTCCCCTTTTGTATGACTTTTCCTTTAATATTTTTAACAGTCTGCTTTTATAATCCATGAGACCTGGTTTGAAAAACTATGCCTGCCTCTGCGATGCCTGTCTACCGTGCTGGCACAGGCAGGCACGCAGACAGTTATGCTGAAGCAAAAATTGGTACTTTTCAAAGTTTTTTTAATTGTAAAACAGAATCAGGAACATGTCAAATGAGATTAAAGCTGGTATAAAAAAAATATCAGTGACGATCAGCGTGGATCGGTGGCTGAGTAGTTACCATATAAGCTTTTTGAAAAAGTAGCACATGAACAGTAGGTCTTGGTTCAGGAAGAGAACCCCTACATGCTGGCCGGTATCTTTGCGGCGGGAAGGAGCATAGAGAAAGTTGTTCCCTTGTTTAACTTGCTAGATACTGTGATTTCTCCGCCATGCTTTTGCACTATCCCTAGGCTTACTGAAAGGCCAAGGCCCGTGCCTTTGCCGTCTCGTTTGGTCGTATAGAAAGGGTCGAAGATATTCCCGAGCTTATGCTCGGGTATTCCCACGCCGGTATCAGTGAAGTCTATGGCAACGTATTCACGGTCCTTGGTATTGTGGACTGAAATGCTGAGTGTGCCACCATTTGGCATGGCATCGAGGGCATTCAGGACGATGTTCAGAAATACCTGGATGAGCTGCTGCCTGTCCCCGTAAACCTGTGGAAGCTCGGAACTAATTTCGCCTTTTACCTTAACATTGGCCAATTTGATCTGGTTGCTTGCGAGTTGCAGTGTCTGGTCTATGACCTCTTCGACCTCAATGGCCTCTGATTCCATCTCGCTTTCTCTCGCGAAATCGAGGAGCTTTCGAACGATTTTTTGTGCCCGCTCGGACTCGTTCAACAAGTCGTTTATCATGTCCTCGAATTCTTCATCGGAGAGCCCCTTGTATTCCTCCATCAGGGCGGATGAGGTCAGGATGATGTTATTCAAGGGATTGTTGAGTTCGTGGGCCACGCCCGCGGTAAGGGTCCCTACTGCTTTCAGCTTGTGGGCTTGTACGAGTTGCTCCTGGCGGCGGACCAACTGTAGCATCATGTGGTTCAGAGCCATGGCAAGCCTGGAGAACTCATCGTTGTATCGACGCTTCGGTGTAATAGGAGTAAAGTCTCCTTCTGCGATGCGGGTGGTGGCCTGCACCATTCGATTCAAGGAGGCCAGCATCTGGTTGACAATAAAGTACGCGACTGAGAGGATGAGAAGGATGAGAAGGGCTAAAAAGACGAGGGGTATCTTATGGGACAAGGCGAGCAAGGAGTTCACCTGCTCGCGTTCTTTAGCTACGAGCTGATTCCCCACGATGACCATCTCCGCGCCGAACTGGCGCAGTCTTAATTCTATGGGTTTGAGTTTGAGAGCTGGATTTTCATTTTTGGATTCAGTTTTCTTGATTTCTAAGAGGAGGCCTTCATATTGTTTCAGGTGACTTTTCATGGTGTCGTAGTTTCTCCCCCCTACAACCTTGCCCATTTCTTGGCCGTTGGTTTTCAGGATTTCCCTGGCATTGTGGACATGTTCAAGTGCATCATCAAGATTTGTGTGGTACAAAAAGAAGTTCTTTTCAAACCTTCTTGCCTGTTGTATCTCAAAGATATAGTTCTGTGCGGATTCCAAGAACTGTAGCTTCTCTCTGATACTGGAGACATTGACCATTGAAAAAACCGCTATGGCAAGGCTTAAGACGAACCATGCCAAAAACCCCAGCGTGAGCCTGACCCGTATGGACACGGATGGACGTTTTCTGAGCGCACGCTGAGCCTCTTCTGCTAGGTCTTCCCATGAAGGAAGTGATTCTATAGTAGGTGTGGTCATAGTCTATCTTTATAACACAGGATGGAACCTGTAAGCAACCGGATAGTACCTCTATGAAAATGCTCAATCAAAAGTGACCCCTTTATGCCCCATAGACAAGGCCGCTTTATTAATCACCGCTCTCAAGTCGTTGGGCTTGAAAGGCTTTGCGATAAAGTCAAAGGCCCCTTTCACCAGTGCCTCTCTTGCCACCTCTACGGTGGCATATCCCGTAATTAGGATCACCCTGGTTTTTTTGCATTTGGAGAGGACATTCTCCAGTACCTGAATACCGTCCACCTCTTCCATCTTCAGGTCGGTGACGACTATGTCGAACTCTTGTTCGTCCAGGCGAGCCAGGGCTTCTCTGGGATTCAGGAAAACTTCAACGTCAAACCCTGCCTTTATAAGCGCAGGTTTCAGACGCTTTCCAACAATGGGTTCATCGTCCAGTATCATAACGTTCAGCTTTCCACCCTTTTTTATTTCCGGTTTCTGTTGATCTGGCATTTCCATGATTTCTCCATCCCTCCTTATTTCGCCGTTGGTTTTTTCCGATCTCACAACCATTATCTTGTCCAGGGCAAGCTTCGTTTTCAGATCAGCACCGGTCAGACGAAAACCCGTTTCCGGCTTTCCTGCTTCAGCGAAGGTTATCCTTACCATCCAGTCGTCTATTTTTTTGATTTTATCATCCATGGCCGTACTCCTTTACTAAAAGTATGACTACGCGAGTGTCCATTTGTATCTTTGATACGCGGTTGCACTCTTCTATGCCTACTCCGGAAGTGCCCCTGCCCCAATCAATGTTGTCCTGATGTGCCTTCTTTGCCGATAAGCTTTAACCACATTGTAGAGAATTATGATCATTCCCGATATTCCGGCCAGAAAAAGCAGTCCCTTGCTGGCTTGGTTGAAGTAGGTATCCCAGGCAGGGTTAAAGCTTATCCAGCCAAGCCGGCGCAGGTACATGGGTACCGCGACTGCCCGGCTTCCCACACATATCAAGATGATTGCCCCGGTCACTATCCTTATAACCACCTCCTTCACCACTTTGACACCATAAGCTCCGATATATACCCCGATGAGTGAGCCCAGGTATAGGAGCATGGTGAGCCGGATGTCTACAAATCCTTGGAAGGCATAATCTAGCGCCCCCCATGCTCCCATGAACATTGCCAGGTAAAGCTCAGAGCCGGCAGCTACGGCAGTAGGTACTCCGAAAACGTAGATCATGGCCGGCACGCCTATGAACCCGCCTACTCCTATGGTGCCAGCCAGGTAACCGGTGGCAAAACCGCAGATAAGAACCACCCATAAGGATACTCTGACATCCGATACTTTGAAGTTTATGTAAGGTGGAAGGTTATGCCTGGAAATGAAGTTCACGATCTTCATAGACGGCCCTTCACCCTCATTACCGGACTTGAGAGCATCCCGCAACATTGATATAGCCACTATGGTCAGAATGAAGATGAACACCCCGCTAATATAGAGGTCGGAAGCCGCACCACCACCGCCCTCGCCATGTCCTTCCCCCCCTATCTTGAAGAGGGTGCTATTGATCCAGACGGCCAGCCGGATGCCGACGAGGGAGGTTGTCACCATGCACACCGCCAGACGTTTGTCCACGTTGCCATATTCGCTGTGCTTCTTACTACCCATCAAGGCCTTGCCGAACTTGTGGGTAATATTGCTTCCTACTGCCATCACGCCGGGTATACCCAGGTTCATCATGCCTGGAGTCATGAAGAAGGCACCGCCACTCCCTATAAAACCACTCAAAATTCCACCGATAAATCCCAGAATCACCACCTGGAGGGCGGTAGCGAAGTCAATTTGAATAAAATGCGAAAATATAAGCTCAGGCATAACCTGCTCCTTTCATAACCGGTTCATTCCATTTTTATCAACTTCATAATTGCCCTAACTACGGTCCCATAACAATAAGCCACAATTGGCGCAAAAATAAACACCGACAATGACACTATTATTTTGGGACCCCAATCCACTATTGAGAGGATGGTATCCTTGACTGCTTCAGCATACCATCCAGCCTGAGACAGAAAAGCCAAAACAAACTCCTGGTTTGTGAACACCAGAAGGTAAATCGCAAACACCACGATCACGAGAGTAGCCACCTTCGGGATGTCGCGCTTTCCGAACAGGAACTGGCTTCCCAGTTCGTCCGAGGTCACCACCGGCGCCTTGATGCGGTCGCTTAAAAAGCTACTGAGGTCCCGGGTGGCCCGAAGTCTCGTGGAGTGGTCTTTTGACTTGAATACTTCCCCTATAACTACTAATGTATAAGGGATGGTTCGGTCTATAGCATTTATCAATTGATCCTGTCCGCCATAGACCACGCGCCCTCCGCCTGATTTTCCAATCCTGGCAAGCTCATCACGGGTTTCCTTGAGGCCCCCGTTGTCGGCTGCCTCATTCTCCGGCACATCATCTTCGATACCTCCGTTATACTCCCTCAAGCCGGGGATGGCTGTATTCCTTGCCGAACCCACTATAGCCTGCCCTTCTTCTACGGTTTCCCCGCCCTCGGGTGCCAGTCTCATAAGCTCCACCGCTGCATTCCACTTGGTGGCTATCTCCAGCACATGGTCCCATACCTCCGATCCAGGTTGGAATTCCTCTTCTATCCAGAGGAGATTGGTCATAGCCATGGTAGCGCGGATTTCCTTCAAACCGGGCAGGTTTTTGCAAACCGCCGGTATGAAATCCGCAAACCCGGCATCTTGGGGCAGGTAGGTCACAGTGACCAAGCCGTTATCAGCCCTCACTTTTACACTTGCCTCATGGGTCCGTTCATCTTTGGCAATAGCCATCCTGGTCCCAGCCGCTAACCTGAGGTTATCCATGGCTCTCATGGAGGCCGGGGTCATCTGGAAGTCGGGCAGCTGGGCCATGTTCATGAGGACAGTGGCTGCGTTCTCCAGGCTCAACCGGGCAAGGTTTATAACCATGTCGTAGTTGGCTGCATCGTCCCATGACACCCCGTACATGGAGTGGACCCATCTTCTCCTGTCCTCGTCAACTTCCTGTATATACTTTTGGGCCTTTTGACGGACCAGGCCGAGCTTTTGCATAACCGCACGAATACGATACTCCTCGTCTGCCAGCACACGCACGCGCAGCACATGGCTTACTCCGGAAAGCAGGAGATGGCCGGTTCGACCATGGTATACAAGCCCACCTTCTTTTGCCCTCTCACACAGGTAAGCGGTGGAAAAAGCCAGGTAAATGTCCCTTTCAAGGGCAAGGCGCTCGCTGAAAATGCCCGGTTTTACCATGGCCATCTCCAGTTTGCCCACGCGTATGCCTTCCCTGGTTGCTGCCTCTATAAGCTCATCCCGGCTCAAGCAACCATAACCCAGCTTCTCGGCTAGGCGCCTAGCCAGATCCTGGCCGCCACTGTAGGCTCCGCTCGAAATACATATGATTTGCATTGTCTCTTACTCCAATTTTTACATTTATTTCACGACTTCCTTGATGGGACCACCACCGGGCACTCCAGTGTCTCTTTCATCCTGGTAAACCAATGCGCTTTTTTGAGCCTTGGTGTGCCTACATCCCGGTGACCTCCCCAGATGATGGTATCGACCGACTTTAACCCGGCAAGAAACTTCATGAGCTCGGATGCAGGATCTCCCATTCTAATCTCTGTTTCCACGGAAATACCCGCTTGCCCTGCAGACATCATAGGACCCTCCAAAGCTTCCCTGACTCGCACCTCAAAATCGTTTGGATACCTGACGTCCTTGCTATCGAGCGCCAGAACAATAAGGATAACCAGGGAGTAATCCATGCGCTTTGCCAATTCAATGGAGTATTGAACAGCATCCTCCCGGATGGACAGGGAGTCGAATAAAACCATCGCCTTACCTGACATTTTTTGCTCGTTTGGCACCTCAATTAACAGACTGTTGCCCAAACGAAAATTCCTTTGAGCGGTCATCAAAAAAGCATTTTGAACAGAGCGAAAAAGGATTTGGACGTAAGCCCGTTGATACCTGAATGAGAAATAAGCAATAATAATGCCAAAAGCGGTAAGTAGCTATAACTGAAGGAATTTAAAGGTAAAAAGCCTGAAAGAAGGATGTAGATAATTGGCACTTCGTTGTTGCAGTATGCAACTGGGGGGGTAAGATAGCCTTGTCTAATTACTTAAAATAACTAGAGAATATAGATTAGTTGAATTTTTCATCAGTTCTGTTGAAATATGCAATAGTTAATCCTCAATCTGATTCTGTTTAGAGTGCCTCCATAATGAGACCCGATCTATTCCAAGAAGCTTTGCTGCTTTGGTCTTGTTTCGACCCACGCGGTTCAAAACCCATTGAATATAATCGTGCTGGACATCTTTGAGGGTCTTTATATTGGATCCGGCATGGTCAAATGAAAAGACCTCAATCTCGGAAAGATCTGAAGGCAGGTCATGTACTTGGATTTCCTCTTCCCGGCCCATGGCCACCGCTCGCTCCACTATGTTCTCGAGCTCGCGCACATTGCCCGGGAAATCATAATCAAGCAAGGCTTTTATGGCCTGGTCGGAAAATCCTTTGAACTTCCTTCCGGCATTCATTGCAGCACGATTTAAGAAGAAATATGCAAGGAGAGGTATGTCCTGCTTTCGCTCCCTGAGAGGTGGAATGGATATGGATATTACATTAAGCCGGAAGTAAAGGTCATGTCGGAATATTCCTGCCCCCACCGCCTTCTTCAAGTCTTTGTTGGTGGCAGCGATGATCCTAACGTCAATGGGGATAGGCTGGTTACCGCCAACTCTTATCACCTTCTGTTCCTCAATAGCCCTCATTAGCTTAACCTGCATGCTAAGCGGAGTGTCGCCAATCTCGTCAAGCAAAAATGTTCCTCCGCTTGCGGTCTCCAGGAGACCGGCCTTTTGGCTGTTGGCCCCGGTGAAGGCTCCCCTCTCGTGTCCGAAAAGCTCGTTGGCAAGAAGCTCCTCAGTGAAGGCACCGCAGTTGACTGCCAGAAACTTGCTTTTCGAGCGGTGACTATAGTGATGTAGCAGGGAAGCCGCCAGTTCCTTGCCGGTTCCCGACTCACCGGTGATGAGCACGTTACAATCTGTCCTCGCTACCTGCTTGATTATCCTGGTTACTTCCTGTATCTCCTTGCTTTCCCCGATGAAGGCTAGCTCTTTAACATCTTCCTTGGCCCGGGATTCCAGTTCGCTTACCCGCCTGCGAAGCTGCCGTTTCTCAATGGCCTGACCTACAAGGTGCTGCACTTCCTCCCTACGAAAAGGCTTCTCCAGGTAATGATACGCCCCTTTTTTCATGGCCTCTATTGCAGTGGGAATTGAAGCATAGCCAGTCATCATAATGATTTCAATCTCCGGATCGTCATGCTTAATCTTGTCGAGAAGCTCCAGTCCACTCAGCCCATTCATCACCAAGTCGGTAAGTACGAGATCCACCCCACCCTTTGAAAGTTGTGTTAGTGCGCCTGTCCCATCCTTAGCCACGGAAACATAGTATCCGGCATTGGAAAGAATACGCGAGATGTTCTTCCTTGTTACCTCGTCGTCATCAACTACTAGTATCTTGGCACCTTCCATGGGACGATTCCGTTACTTAATTATCCCCCATCTTTAATGCAGGATATATCCTTTGAATTAAATCCCGATTTTATCGGGATTTAGGGAACCTTTCTTAGAGAGCGGAATGTAGAGAATTTCCGCCTTAGGCGGATTCGACCTGTCAGAGCGGGGAGTTTTTGAATTTATACCACTATCTCTCTCTCGAACAGGGTCAGTTGCCTTGAGTCCAGATCAACAGGAGGTTCTATAGGGTAATCTCCGGTAAAACATGCATCGCAAAAATCACCTCTGCCATTTTTAACCGATTCTCTAAGCCCTTCAATACTCAGATACCCAAGGGAATCCGAAGTTACAAACTGGTTGATTTCAGAAACAGTGTGGGAAGAAGCAATAAGTTCGGTTCTTGTGGGGGTATCAATGCCATAAAAGCACGGGTAGGCGGTAGGAGGAGAGCTTATTCGAACATGAATTTCTCTGGCTCCTGCGTTTCGTATCATATTTATTATCTTATGAGAAGTAGTCCCCCTTACGATAGAATCATCAATGACTATCACCCTTTTTCCCCTCAAAAAGTCCTTTACGGGGTTAAGCTTAATCTTCGCACCAAAATGCCTTATAGACTGCTGGGGCTCAATAAATGTCCTTCCCACATAGTGGTTTCTTATGAGTCCCATTTCAAAAGGTATAGAAGACTCTTCAGCATAACCAATCGCGGCAGGGATCCCCGAATCTGGCACAGGTATTACAATATCTGCCTCAACCGGGTTTTCCCGGGCAAGTTGCCTACCCATCTCTTTCCTAACACCATAGACGTTTCTTCCAAATATATTGCTATCAGGACGCGAAAAGTAGACTAATTCAAATATACAGCACCTGTTCAAAGGGGTGAATGGCTTATAGGAAGTGATGCCGTTATCATCTATAAGTACGAGTTCTCCTGGTTCAATCTCCCGTATGTATTCTGCCTCTATTAAATCCAGTGCACAGGTTTCAGATGATACTATATAAGCACCTTTAAGCCTTCCCAAAACCAGAGGGTGAAAGCCATGGGGATCACGTACAGCTACCATCTCTTTTTCCGTAAGAAATAGTAAAGAATATGCTCCTTTTATCCTTGAAAGACCATCGCTTATACGTTCAACCAGTGCGCCTGCCCGGGAGGTTGCCATAAGATGCACTACTATCTCTGTATCCATTGTAGATTGAAAGATTGAACCACTCTCCTCCAGTTCATGCCTTATCAGTCCGGCATTCACCAGATTCCCATTGTGGGCAACCGCTATACCCCCTTGAGAATAACTTACAACAAAGGGTTGCGCGTTTTTTAATAAACTTGAGCCTGCCGTTGAATAGCGTACATGACCTATAGCGCTATAACCGGTTAACTTACTTAAAATATCTTCGTTAAATATATCTGCAACCAGCCCCATCTGGCGATGGGAACGCAGTATTCTGCCATCAGATGACACAATGCCAGCGCTTTCCTGCCCCCGGTGCTGCAGGGCATATAATCCCAGATATGTCAGGTTGGCGGCCTCAGGATGTCCAAAGACCCCAAAGATACCGCATTCTTCTCTAAATTTATCAAACATTATGGGTTGCCTGATCCCTTCTTCAAACCCTTTCTTCAACAGCCCTTTTCCATCTCTGCTTAAGGGTCTCCACAGAACAATCAATAAGTTCGTTTATTACCAATCCCTCTCCGCCAACCCTTCCAATAATTTCAAAAGGGGTTTTATTTTTTTCTGCAATCTCCTTAAAAGTATCCAAACTATCCTTATCCAATGAGATTATAATCCTAGATTGAGATTCTCCGAAAAGAAGGCAGTCTCCTCTTATATTTCTACTAATATTTACTGTGGCGCCGCGATTAAAAGGTCCCGAAAAACAGCACTCTGCCAGCGCTACAGCAATACCACCTTCAGAACAATCATGAGCTGATTTGACAACTCCCTTCTGGATAGCCTCCAGACACGTATTCTGCACAGCGATTTCTAAATCCAGCTCAATCCTGGGAGGGATACCCTCCTCAATGCCATAAATAATCGCCAGGTACTCACTGCCTCCCAGCTCTTCGTAAATCATGCCAAGCATTACTATTACATCTCCATTATCTTTAAACCACTGGGTTTGGTGGAGGTTAATATCGGGAATAATACCTACCATAGCCACTGTAGGTGTAGGGTAGATAGCCTCTCCCTGGGTCTCATTGTAAAAACTGACATTTCCTCCCACCACCGGAGTGTTCAGTCTTCTACAGGCATCACTCATCCCGCGGGTAGCTTGATCAAACTGCCACATTATCTCAGGTTTTTCCGGGTTGCCAAAATTAAGGCAATCGGTTATAGCCAGGGGCTTTGCCCCGGAGCAGACCAGATTCCTCGATGCCTCGGCAACAGCTATCATCCCACCTACGTAAGGATCAAGGTAACAGTATCGGCTATTACAATCAACCGTCATCGCAATGCCTTTATTTGTCCCCTTCACCCTTATAACAGCCGCATCAGAACCAGGTAAGACCACAGTATTGGTTCGCACCATATGGTCATATTGCCTGTAAACCCACCACTTGCTGGCAATATTAGGAGACCCCAATAATTTAAGCAAAATTCCCGTATATTTTGTTGGTTCAGGAAGGTTATCTGCAGAAAATTTTTGGGTCGTGGAAAGGTACTCAGGTCTTTCTTTGGGACGTAAATAGATCGGGGATTCCTCAGCCAAAGCCCTGGCAGGTATTTCAGCTACTACCGTACCATCATTCATCACTCTAAGTAAAGCATCATCTGTAACCCTACCCACCACGGATACATCCAGATCCCATTTCTTAAATACTTCCTCTATCTCTTTTTCGTAACCCTTCTTAACAACCAAAAGCATTCTCTCCTGAGATTCTGACAACATCAGCTCATAGGGAATCATCCCCACTTCCCGCCTTGGCACTTTGGAAAGGTCTATCTCAATACCTGTCCCGCCTCTACTTGCCATTTCACAGGATGAACATGTCAGTCCTGCTGCACCCATATCTTGAATACCAACTATATAATCTTTGCTCATTACTTCGAGGCAGGCTTCCAGTAATAGCTTCTCTGTAAAAGGGTCACCAACCTGAACTGTGGGACGTCTCTCTTCCGACTTTTCATCGAATTCTTCTGAAGCCATAGTTGCACCATGAATACCATCTCTCCCTGTCTTAGAGCCAACGTAGATGACAGGATTCCCGGCACCACAGGCAACCCCTTTGAATATCCTCTCCTTTTTAACCAATCCCAGAGTAAAGACATTGACCAATATATTTCCATTATAGCATTTATTGAAGTAAATCTCGCCTCCAACCGTAGGTACGCCAATACAGTTACCGTAGCCTGCTATACCCCCTACTACCCCATTGAGCAAATACCTGGTTTTAGGATGATCGAAAGAGCCAAAACGTAAAGAATTCAGGGAAGCTATAGGCCTTGCTCCCATGGTAAAAATATCACGTAAAATACCTCCAACCCCTGTAGCTGCTCCTTGATAGGGTTCAATAAAAGAAGGATGATTATGACTCTCCATCTTAAATACAATCGCCATACCATCACCGATATCCACTATACCTGCATTCTCTCCCGGACCCTGAATGATATGCTCTCCGCTGGTGGGGAAGTTCTTCAGAAAACCCCTTGAACTCTTATAACTGCAATGTTCACTCCACATTACTGAAAAAATACCTAATTCTGTATAGTTAGGGTCTCTTCCTAGAATCTGCTTTATCTTTTTATATTCCTCATCCGTCAATCCGTGTTTTTTAATCAGTCCTTCAGTAATTTCAGGCTCTTTAAAATTATCCATCGTATATCAGTTCCACAGTTGGATATTATGCGGATGGTGCAGGCACAAAGTGGCAAAAGCACACAGGCACGAAGCAAAGTGGGGCCATTTCGTTGTTTTTTCCTACTTTGTGCCTTTGGTGCTCTGTGCCTCTGTGCCTATTTTCATATAAACATTATGCAAAGCTTTTTACAATAGAATCGAAAATCACCCTGCCGTCTTCATTACCCAATATATCCTCAGCACATCTTTCGGGATGGGGCATCATTCCAAGGACATTCCGCTCTTTATTACATATTCCTGATATATTCCATAAAGCGCCATTCGGGTTGGCATCATCGGTAATATCTCCATTCTTAGTACAATACCTGAACACTATCTGACGGTTGTCCTTCAATTCCTGCAATGTCTTTTCATCAGCGTAATAATTTCCGTCGAAATGAGCAATGGGCATTTTAAAGACTCCCCCTACCTTTCCTTCCTTGGTAAAAGGGGTCTCGTTATTTTCGAGCCGAAGGTAAACATTATCACATATGAATTTCAAAGATCTATTTGTCATCATAGCACCAGGCAACAGATCTGCTTCCAGGAGGATTTGAAAACCATTACAGATCCCAAGAACCAAGCCTCCATTATAAGCAAACTTCCTTATTTCCTTCATTACAGGAGAAAACTTTGCAATAGCCCCGGGTCTTAAGTAGTCACCATGAGAAAATCCACCAGGAAGTATCAAACAGTCAACAGAAGGTAAACTATCCTCCTTATGCCAGATAAACTCCACTTCCTCTTTTAACACATGCTTTATCACATGGTAGCAATCATGATCACAATTTGACCCTGGGAAGACTATTACTCCAAATTTCATTGGTACTCTCAATGCTCTGCGACTTGTATTCAAACGGCTATTAATTTATGGTTCTTCTTCCATTTGGTTGTTAAACCGGCTTGAGGATTCAAGGATTCTAGGGTTCAAGTGTTTCTTTTTTAATCAATTTAACTCGAATCCTTGACCCCTTGACTCCCTGATTCCCTGATTCGGTATTACTCATTACTAAACTCAAATCGATAATCCTCTATTACAGGGTTTGCCAACAATTTCTCACACATCTCCCTGATTCTCATATTAGCCTCATCCCCTTCAATATCATCGAATTTAACTTCCATATACTTCCCCAATCTCACATCTTTCACCTCTTTATAGCCAAGGGATTCTAGGGAGTGCTGCACTGCTTTTCCCTGTGGGTCTAGCACACCTTTCTTCAGCGTCACATATATCTTTGCCAGCAATTTTTATCTCCTTATCCAAACACTCTCTTGAAGATTTCATCTCGGTGTCTTAAGTGCCAATTAACATCAAAACACTTTTCTACTTCGCTTTCAGTTAAATGTTCCATTATAACCTCATCCTGTAAGATCAAGCACCGGAAATCAGCGTTTTCCTTCCATACCTTCATGGCATTTCTCTGAACCATCTCATAAGCATCTTCACGGTTCACCCCTTTCCCGGTAAGTGCCAAAAGCAACCCCTGGGAAAAGATCAGCCCATGTGTCCGATGCAGATTCTTCAGCATGTTCTCCGGATACACCTGTAACTCCCCTATAATACTGGTAACTCTATTCAGCATGAAATCAACAAGTATAGTACTGTCTGGCAATATAATCCTTTCCACCGATGAATGGCTGATGTCTCTCTCATGCCATAGAGGGATATTCTCCAATGCTGCCAAAGAATTTGACCTTACTACCCTTGCCAGACCAGAGAGGTTTTCAGAGAGGACGGGATTACGTTTATGGGGCATAGCGGAAGACCCCTTTTGCCCTCCAGAAAAGAACTCTTCGGCTTCAAGTACCTCTGTGCGCTGCAGGTGTCTGATTTCCGTAGCAAATTTATCAACAGAACTTGCAATTATAGCCAATGTGGTAAGGTACTCAGCATATCTGTCTCTCTGAATAATCTGGGTTGAAATAGGAGCAGGTTTTAGCTCAGACCTCTGGCAGACATATTCTTCCACAAAGGGAGGAATAAAGGCAAAAGTCCCTACTGCCCCGGAAATCTTGCCATAGCTTATGGTATCCTTTGCCTTCTTCATTCTGTCAAGATTCCTTCTGGTCTCATCATACCAAACTGCCATTTTCATACCAAAAGTAATGGGTTCGGCATGAATGCCATGTGTTCTTCCAACCATTACTGTGTCTTTGTGTTGATACGCCTTCTTCTTCAAAACGGAAAGCATACGTTCCAAGTCAGCAATTATTATATCGGCTGCTTCTCTCAGAAGAATGGCCATTGAAGTGTCAAGGATATCAGAAGATGTCAAACCCATGTGTATATATCTTGAATCATCTCCCACATATTCTCCTACACAGGTAAGAAAGGCAATAACATCGTGTTTTGTAACCTTTTCTATCTCCTCGATCCTCTTTATGTCAAATCTGGCATTCTCCTTTATGTTTTTTAGGGCATCTTGAGGGACCTCACCTAGTTCAGCAAGTGCCTCGCACACGAGCATTTCTATCTTAAGCCATTTGTTGAACCTGTTCCCGGCTTCCCATATTATGGACATCTCTTCTCTGGTATAACGAGGAATCAAGATTTACCCCTGTCAATTAGATATCTTACAAATTCTCCACAAAACCCTTAAGTCTAATTGTAAAGCCAGTTTCACAATGTAAACGCCTCAAAGTGGGGACAAATTAGCAACTTTTCAGGAAAAAGTCAACCGAAAAGCTCAGACGAGAGGGGCATTTCAAAAATAGAAAGTAAAAATGCTTGACCTTTCTATTAGTTCTCCCATAAAATAGCGAAAAGGTTTCTTTTGGGAAAAAAGGAAGTTTTTAAGAGGGGAGTTAGCCTTTGAAGACCTTCGTAGAGAACTCCTCTCAAGGAAATACAGTTACAAGACAGTTATCTGCCATAGCATTGAGGAAAGAGGAATGGGAATATTTATCTATCTCTTGGATTTTTGTGGTGTATTTACAGTACAATGAGTCGTGAGGGTAAACTGTGGATCCTGATGATAAAGCAAAGGTAAAAGAACTCAATATAGGTTCAAAGATAAAAAGCCTGCGAGAGAAGAAGAGGTTTTCTATTCAAAACATAGCCGAAAAGACAGGCGTATCTGCTCTTTTGCTCTCTCAGATTGAGAATGAGGTAGTAACACCCCCTATTGCAACTCTCCTTAAGATATCCAGGGCATTAGATACTAGCATCGGTTATTTCTTTATCGAAGAACCTTCTGAGAAGAAGGCCGTAGTTGTCAGAGAGGGAGAAAGAAGAAGAGTTTTTAGGAGGAGTCATGAAGAGCACGAAAAGATCGGTTACTTTTACGACTCTTTGGCATATC
This sequence comes from Thermodesulfobacteriota bacterium, assembly GCA_040757775.1. Taxonomy (NCBI): domain Bacteria; kingdom Pseudomonadati; phylum Thermodesulfobacteriota; species Thermodesulfobacteriota bacterium. The sequence goes on along the minus strand of JBFLWQ010000025.1, from coordinate 21,290 downwards.
CCAAGGCTGAAAAATCCATGGAACCTTTCCTCGTGGAATTTGAGAAAAAGGAAAAAAAGGATTTGATCTTCTTTAATCACAAAGGAGAGGAATTTATACACGTATTAGAAGGTATCCTTGAATTCAACTCCGATGACGAGAGGCATGAATTAACTCCTGGAGACAGCCTATACTTCGATTCAAATGTCCCGCATGCCTTTCGCGCTCTGGGCAAGGAAAATGCTAAGGCTCTCGTTGTTATATACTCTCAGGAGTAACCTGCGCTTTTCTCTTTTAGGAAGACTGATGGAAAAAGATGATTGAGATACGATTTCATGGCAGAGGTGGACAGGGAGCTGTAATAGCCTCAAAGGCACTGGCTATCGCCTTCTTTCAGGAAGGGAAGTATGTTCAGTCTTTCCCTGCCTTTGGAGTAGAGCGGCGCGGTGCTCCTGTCACAGCATTTACCAGAGTGGATAACCAACCCATTCAATTGCGGAACTTTATATACAAACCAGATCATATCATCGTATTGGATCCCACTCTAATAAATAGTACAGATGTTACAGACGGTTTGAAGGAGAACGGGTGGATTTTGATCAACACTGATACTGAACCATTTAACTTTAAAGGTTTTAAGGGGTTTCGAGTGGCAACAGTGGATGCAGATAGTATAGCCATCGAATACAAACTTGGCACCCCTACCTTTCCCATTGTCAACACAGCAATCCTCGGAGCATTCTCCAAAGTTACAGGAATGGTCAGTATAGATTCAATACTTGAAGGGATAAGAGAGTCTGTGCCATCAAACAAGGCAGGAAATGCTGCTGCTGCTAAAGAAGCCTTTTTAAGGGTCACATTTTAGCACTGAGCAAAAAGGGCTTTTCAGAAGCCCTCTATGGGGTAAAACTACAAAATGGATGAACAGTTTTTTTTCGACAAAGAAGAAGACCTTCCATTAGTAACCTTATCCTATGGAAGCATGGCATGGAATAAGACGGGGGCATGGAGATACCTGAGGCCTGCATTTCAGGACAAAACTCCGCCCTGTAATAATTCCTGCCCTGCTGGCGAGGATGTAGAAGGCTATATGTATCTGGTGGGGAAAAAGAGGTACAAAGAGGCATGGAACCTGATTAAGGAAGAAAACCCCTTCCCAGGGGTGTGCGGCAGGGTATGTATGCATCCATGCCAAAATACATGTAACAGGGAAGAATTCGATAAGGCTATAAACATAAATGCTGTCGAGAGATTTCTGGCTGATTACGCGCTTAAACAGGGATACAGGGTCTCATCTAAGAAGCGAGAGAAAAAAGAGAAGGTAGCCATTATAGGTTCGGGTCCGGCAGGACTAACCTGTGCGTATCATCTTACAAGGATGGGATACCAGGTAACCGTTTTTGAGGCTCTGCCGGTACTTGGAGGAATGTTAAGGGTGGGAATCCCTGATTATCGGCTGCCTAAGCGTGTGCTTGAAGAGGAAATAGACAGTATTTTAGAACTGGGGGTTCAGATCCAGACCAATACCAAAATAGACAGAGAGATATTTGAAAAGGAGTTGAAAGATTTCAATGCAATTTTCATAGGTACAGGGAACCATAAAAGCATAAACCTGAGGATTCCCGGTAATGATTCCTCCGGTGTCATTTCCGGACTGAGTTTTTTAAAGGACATGCACCTTGGGGTAAAGGTTCATGTAGGGAAGAGAGTCGCCATTATTGGTGGTGGTAACACCGCTATTGACGCTGCCAGATCGGCTTTAAGATTAGGCACAAAGCCCTTCATATTGTATAGAAGAACGACTGAAGAGATGCCTGCTATAGAGAGTGAGGTCATGGAAACCGAAAAAGAAGGGATAAAAATATTCTATTTGACATCTCCTATAAAAGTCATATCACAAAACGGCAGGGTAGAAAAACTGGAATGTGTTAAGAATAGGTTAGGACCGCCGGACAGCAGCGGAAGGAGAATACCCATAGAGATAAAGGAGTCTCGATTCTTCATAGAGGCGGACAATGTCATCTCAGCTATTGGGGAAGTTCCGGACCTCTCTTTCCTTCCGGAAGGGATGGATATAAATAACCAGTTATTAGTGACAGATGAGGGCCTGGCTACACTAAGGAAGGGGGTTTTTGCGGGTGGAGACGTAACCTCTCCGCTAAGATCGGTAGCACATGCAATAGGTTCAGGGAAAAGGGCAGCAATCTCAATAGACAGATATCTGCAGGGAAAGGGGTTAGAAGAAGTCATTGACACAATTCAAATAGGGGATGGGGCAAACCTGTCAATGAGGAGATATCTTCAAAGAGACAATTTATCTTCAAGAAAGAGCCTGGAAATCGTCCGATTTAGAAACCTCAATTTAGACTACTTTGAACACCAACCCCGTCAAGAAATGAATGCCCTTTGTACTGAAGAGAGGGTCTCTTCCTTTCAAGAGGTCAATATTGGTTTTGATGCAGAGACCGCTCTGCACGAAGCAAAGAGATGCTTTAACTGCGGTGTGTGTAATCTTTGCGATAATTGCAATATATTCTGTCCTGACATGGCAGTTATAAAACAGAGCGGCCGGGATCAAAATACGATTGATTATGACCACTGTAAAGGGTGCGGCATATGTATCGAAGAATGTCCCAGGGACGCCATGTATATGGAGAGGGAACGAAAATGATTAAGGTCATCGTTGGAAATCACGCCGTATCCTACGGGGTTATGCTTTCCAGAGCACAGGTTATAGCTGCATACCCAATTACCCCTCAAACCTCTATTGTGGAGGAACTCTCTGAGTTCTGCGCTGATGGACATCTCAATGCCAAGTTCATTAAAGTTGAATCTGAACATTCGGCTATGGCATGCTGTATCGGCGCATCGGCAGCAGGGGCAAGGGCTTTTACAGCAACCTCATCCCAGGGTCTTGCTCTCATGCATGAAATGTTGCACTGGGCATCGGGAGCCAGGCTGCCTATAGTGATTGCTAATGTAAATAGGGCACTGGCTCCTCCATGGAATATCTGGAATGACCAGACAGACTCCCTTTCCCAAAGAGACACCGGGTGGCTGCAGTTTTACTGCGAAAGTAATCAAGAGGTCCTGGATACCGTCATTCAGGCATTCAAAATATCAGAGGAGGTTCTGTTACCAACAATGTTGGTCATGGATGCTTTTTTCCTCTCACACACAGCAGAGGCTGTAGAGATACCCGAGACAGAAGATGTAGACAGGTACTTACCGGGATATAAACCCAGATACAAACTGGATGTGAAGAATCCCCATTCCTTCGGCAGCCTTGCTACTCCCGATTATTACCAGGGATTTCGGGAAAAAATTCAAGAGGCGATGAAGAGGGCAAAAGAAGTAGCGATAAAAGCGGATGAGGATTTTAATAACATATTTAACAGGAGGTATGGCATAATTGAAGAGTACCAATGTGAAGAAGCGGAATTGGTCCTGGTGACTTCTGGCACAGTAACAAGTACTTCAAGGACCGTAATTGATCGCCTAAGAAAAGAAGGCCGCAAAGTAGGGATGCTGAAGATCAGGATGTTCCGGCCGTTTCCTTTTGAAGAGGTAACAGGGGCATTAAAAGATGTAGAGAAGGTTGCAGTAGTAGACAGGGGAATATCATTTGGACACGGTGGAATATTTGCCCAGGAGATAAAATCTGCCCTGTACAGCCAGAGTTCAAAACCCTTTATCTTCAGTTATATCACGGGACTCGGGGGTATGGATGTAACTCCTCAAGTCATTACCAATATCATCTGTGATGCCCTTGAAAGAAATACACCTCCAGAAGAAAGCATTTGGATAAGAGGGAAGTTATGAGTCTGGTAGTATCCCAGGAAGAGTATATAAGCCCGGGGCATATGGCGTGCCCTGGTTGTGGAGCCACCCTGGCTATGCGGTATGTTTTGAAGGGCTTGGGGAAAGAGACTATTATCGTACTCCCTGCCTCGTGCTGGTCTGTTATAGACGGGGTTTTCCCCTATTCATCGGTAAAAGTACCTCTTTTTCATACTGCCTTTGAAACGGCTGCGTCAGTTGCTTCAGGGATTAAAGCAGCCCTAGAAGTTCAGGGTGATACCGAAACCACGGTATTGGCATTCGCCGGGGATGGGGCAACTTTTGACATAGGATTGCAGGCACTATCAGGAGCCGCTGAGAGAAATGAGGATTTCATCTATGTATGTTACGATAATGAAGCATATATGAATACAGGGATTCAACGAAGTTCAGCTACCCCTTACGGGGCATGGACAACAACCACTCCGGTGAGACACCCCAAGGACAGACCCAAAAAGAGGATTCTAGAGATTATAGCCGCCCACGAAATACCGTATGCCGCTACTGCCTCTATCGGCTACCCTGATGACCTCATAGCAAAGGTAACAAAGGCAAAGGGGATATCCGGAACCAGGTTCATTCATGTATTTTCCCCATGCCCTACCGGATGGAAGAGCGAAGCAAGCCTCTCCATTAAGATAGCGAGGCTTGCTGTTCATACAAAGGTATTCCCCCTTTACGAAGTAGAAAATGGCTTCACGTTCCATATAAACATGGAACCGAAGAACCTGCCGGTAGAAGAGTATCTGAAGCTTCAGGAAAGGTTTGCCCATCTGGCAGAGCAAGAAATAGCCTTTATACAGAAGAACGTTGATGAAGAATGGGAGCATCTCTTGAAGAGGGCCCTTTACTGAAATAACCTTTCTCTGTTTATTGCCCAGGAGTTCTCTTCTTGCCTACAGTCATCCTTTTCTCTCAAGGTGTCTTATATAAGCACGAGGCTTCCGGCTGAGACGCATATTTGCATATTCTAATAAAAATAAAAGGAGGTTTTGAAATGGCAAAAAATTCTAAAAATGAAGTACAGGAAAAAGTAGAAAAGCTGTATGAGGAGGCAAGGTCTGCATTGAATGCCAGATACTACATGGATGCAGAGAGGATATTCAAACAGGCGCTGGAATTCTTAAAAGAAGCTAAAGACAATAGCAAAGCCACCGAGTGTGAAAAAGAGATCGAAAAGGTTCAGACAGAAAATGCCGGATTTTCGCCTGTACCTGCCATAGACAATCATGCCCATCCTATGTTTCGGGATGATCTGAAAAGGAATCCTGGTCTTTTCATGGCTGCAAGACATTTCAGACTCAAGGAAGAAGTTATCCCAAAAGGTCTGGACGATATGATAAAAGATATGAACAAGGCCAATGTGGAAAAGGCTTTAATAATGAGCTTAGACACTTCAAAGTCAGATCATTGGGCATTTAAAGAATCAATGTTAAGCAATGACAAGGTTGCTAAATTAGTGTCACAGTATCCCGACAGGTTCATAGGGTATGGTTCGGTGGACCCCAGAAGAGAGGACGCCGTAGAGGAGACTGAAAGGTGTATAAAAGAGCTGGGGTTAAAAGGCATGAAGTTCCATCCGGCTGCTGTGAGAACATACCCTAATGACGAGAAGCGTTTCTACCCAATCTATGAAAAGTGCGTCGAGTATAATATCCCTGTCCAGAGCCACTGTGGAACAACAGGGATGTATTTCACAAAGATCAAATACATGATGCCCCTCTGTTATGATGACGTAGCTGTGGATTTTCCCACCTTAAAACTGGTACTCCTCCATTACGGTGTCGGGGGATGGCATGATCAGGCAATGTCACTGGCATTCAGGCATCCCAATGTCTATCTGGACATATCAGGTGCTTCTCCAAGGATATACCCCCAAAGCCTTGTAGCATCTACTAACACCCCATTCTATCAGCCAAAGATTCTTTTCGGAACAGATTATCCCTTTGTAGGAATGCAATCATGGTTTAAGGCTTTTAAACAACTTAAAGGATTTGGCTGGAGTGAAGAGACGCAAAGAAAGGTTTTAAGGGAGAACTTTATTCGTTTACACGATTCAGAACCTGTATCGCCTCTGGATATGCTAAGGAAAGAAGGGATCGATGTTCCCAGGGATGCAAAGAGATAAAATTGAGATGGCTTTTATTGAAATTCCTGGTCTTAAGGGGAAAATTTATGTCCCGGATGAAAAATCAGGATATATAAAAAAGTATGATTGCAAAGACTGTTACTCATGTCAAATGTGCAGTGATGATAGATGCCACTTATGTCGCAGACAGGGTTCTCGTGGTAGAAAGAGAGATGATTATGTAGCATCTTCTCTGTAGATTCAATAAGGGTATAATTCTCAATGGGGAACCCCCTATATTTTTCATCATATGTTAATTGACATTTCTGAAAAATATGGGGGAGCCCCTTCTTCTCTCTATGTCCCTCTTTTCTTCCTCTATTCCAAGTTGCCGATCTGATTGATCCCTCTGCTACTGAGATTGTCTATGCCTAAAGCTTCACAGAAATTTTTGAAAAATTAAAGCTTGGTTTCCAAAAAGACAGTCAGATCAAATCAGTCCTTCCTTTATCAAATCACTGAGGGGTCTGGCACGCTTTACCTCCTCTTCAATTTCAGGGGCAGGGTCAGGATAGACAACCGGTCCGTGCTCTTTCGATGGTAAAATAACTGTTGAAATATGCGGTGTAATTGACCATTGATCTCTTTGATTTTTAGCCCATGCCTCTATGTCTACACAACAGTGATCTTTTTCTCTATATTTCTTAACAACCTTCCCTTCAAAAGTGGTTATATCTCCTGCCAGATTAAATGTCCTCAGGTCCCCACTCATTTTCCAAAGGAAACCATCATCGCCCATCCAATTGGTGAAGAAGTTGCATAACCATGACATCCGTTGATTCCCGTAGTCATAAATGCGTTCAATTCCGATAGCCTGAGCAAATGGATCAAGAAAATGCACCAGCTCAGGCACATCCCCAGGATTATCCGCTTCTCCTGTTTGGACATACTCTAGGGTTTTTGGGTGTCTTTTTTCATACTCATACTGTATTTTATGGGCTTTAATATATGGTGTTCCGCTTCCCATTGACCAGGCAACAATATCTCTTACACTGAGAGGTCCTTTGATCATCGGGCCTAGCTTATCTCCAACGTTAACATCTTCCCAGTACCTGGGATTAGAACCCCTTACTTCCTCCTGTTCATACAGATCGAGTATTTTTATCCAATCTTCCTTTGTGTATTGAGGTTTTGGAACATCACGGTGTTTTTTTGCCGAGCTTGCCTGCCCTCTCTCTCCCAGTACGATGTGCTGATACTCTTTGCCCACAATCTCCCCTTTTTGATTTACATAAATAACGTCACCGTAATCAATCCATGTTCTTCCACCCCCCATTTTGCCTTTCTTTGGCACTAATTCTCTCAATATATTTACGGTCTTGAATTCATCACCGGTAAAAACTGGTCTGTACCATTCCCAATCTCCACCGCTATACCAACCGTGTACACCCGGCCCCCCGTATCCCATGACTATCCAGTTGATGGAATATAGGTAACTGCCAGGGGCAATGATATTCCCATACTTCGTTTTTCTTGCATATTCCTCATCTGTAAACAGGGGATTCGTATCACCCATACCTTCAGCAAAATGCCGAATCCCGTCTTTTGTAGCCTGAGTATTAAAATAAATAGAGCGGGGATAAAAGGGTTTGTTAGCTCGACCTCTTCTCCTCTCTTGTGCCTCATCCGTATAAATTTCATGTATCTCCTCTTCTCTCTTGTTTTCCTTGCTTAACGCAATAATTCGGGCATGTTCTTCCCATTTATTCTTAGAACTCATGTTATTCCTCCCTATTTTATAAAAATTTTTAATTTGATCTGCCCCACCATCGGAACAGTAATATATGACGGGTGAAAAGAAGAAAAGTCATTTCGCAGTCCCCCACTCTTTTACTACTTTACGATTAATCTTCCCACCTTCTGTTTTGGGAATCTCGTCAACAAAATCTATTTCCCTGGGATACTCGTGTTTACTCAGTTCAAGCTTCACAAAATCCTGGAGTTCTTTTTTAAACTCCTCAGTAGGTTCAGCGTCGGTTCTCACAAAAGCCTTTACAATTTCTCCCCGATTCTTATCAGGAACACCTATCACAACAGCCTCCAATACATGCTTATGCTGTTGAAGCTTGTCCTCAACCTCAACAGCACTGATCGTCCACCCTGAAGACAGGATAATATCATCTATTCTGCCTTTATGCCAATAGTAACCGTTTTCATCCTCTATAGCTGCATCCTTGACCCTAAACCACCCATCCTTGCGCATTATAGCAATTTCGCCGAGTTTCCCAGGTGGAAGGCGGTTTCCTCCTGAATCAATAATCGCTACGTTCACTCCCAACATGGGTTTACCCAATGAACCGGGGACAACTACCCAATCTTTAAACCCAGCATAGTTGACAATGAGCGGACCTACTTCGGTTGAGCCATAGACAGAATGAGGGGGAACACCAAAGGTATCTTTTATAAAATTAAACGTATCCATATCCATAGGTTCACCTGTATAACTTATCTTCTTGATCTTGAACTTAAATTTGCTAGCTATTCCAGAAGTCTTGATTCTGCGGAAGACCGTTGGCGCAGAATTGAGGAGGCTGATCTCCCATTCTTCTAATGCCTCAAGAAAAATCTTTTCATCAAACTTACCTGAGTATGCACCTACTCCTATACCCAGGGATAAAGGAGTCAGTGTCCCATACCATAAACCATGCCCCCAGGCGGGCGATGATGGGCAAAAGTATCTGTCCCCTTTCGACAACCCGAAACCGAATATCGCTGCAGGAGAAGCCACGGGCAGGCTTTTATGAAAATGCTTTATCGCCTCGGGGAATTTTGTTGTTGCCCCGCTCGTATATTGATAGACTGCCACATCATTGGCTGAACGATTCATCCTACAAGGGTAACTTTCAGGTTCTTGCTCTATAAACTCATCGAACTCTTTCCCAATGATAATCACACGATCAACAGGATAGTCCTTGACCATGCTGGCCTTCTCCTCGGTAGTCACCAATAAGGACGCCCCTGAATCTTTAAGCCTGAATTTCAACGCGTCCGGACCAAATAATGTAAAACAGGGAACAACGACCGCCCCTCTTTTCATGGTTCCAAAAAGAGCAATGTAATATTCCCGGCAAGGATCCAACATCACAAGTACCCGATCGTCCTTGGCAATCCCCAACTTCTCTAAGGCATGAGCGAACTTTGATGTTAATACAGACATCTCGCCGAATGTATATTTTTCTGAATGTCCATCATCAAATTTTATTCTGATGGCCGTATCGCCAGGGGGGTGACGGTCGATGCACTCGTGAGCTATATTAAAATGTTCTCTATCTCCATCAAAATGATCCCATATCTGGCTCCATTTGAACCCGGCTTTCGCTTCTTCATAGGTTTTGTAATCTGTTATCATTTCTCACCTCGTTATAAGTTCAATTATTGGAAGTATTGTTTTCAAAATCGAGAATCCTTAAGTTTGATAATAATGCATTTATTTTTTACAGCCCAAGGTTTCTGCTGATAATCAGAAGCATTACTTCCGATGCTCCACCAAGTAACGTCTGGCACCTCGCATCTCTGAACAATCTGGCAATCGGATATTCTTCCATATATCCATATCCGCCATGGAACTGGAGGCACTTACCTATCATATGATTGAGCATCTCAGGAATCCAATACTTGGCCATCGATACTTTTTCTACTACATTTTTCCCTTCGATATGGTCGATAATAAGGCTTTCAATAAATGTCCTGCCCAGTTCTATCTCCGTTGCCATCTTTGCCAGTTCAAAAGAGATATGCTGAAAGCTGCTTACAGGGGACCCAAATACTTTTCTTTCTTTTGTGTAATTGATCGTCTCTTTAAGTGCTTGTTCAGCCATAAGTTGAGAACCCAGTGCAATTACCAATCTCTCCTGCTGCAGATCTGTCATGAGATACTTAAAACCTTCACCTTCCTTACCCAGGAGATTTTCAACCGGGACCCTGCAATCTTCAAATATCAACCCAGATGTGGCATTTGCGTGAAAACCTACTTTATCAAATTTAGCGCTTTTACTAAAACCTGGAGTACCATATTCCACAACAATCAAAGACATTCCTTTAAAAGGCGGATCTGCCTTTGTGTCAGTCTTTACCGCAACTACACCAAGATCACAGATCGCCCCACAGGATATAAATGTCTTTTGTCCGTTGATTATATAATGATCGCCGTCTCTTACAGCAGTAGCACGAATAGCTGCCAGGTCTGAACCTGCATCAGGCTCGGTCATGACGATTGATGCAAGAAGATCGCCTGATACGCAACCAGGCAGCCATTTCTTCTTCTGTTCCTCATTACCAAAGTGATAGATATAAGGAACAACTATATCTGAATGAAGTACGAGTGGCCACATTATGTTGTTACAACCTGTCCTGGTGGCTTCTTCCATAATGATCACGGAATAAAGGAAGTCGATTCCAGCACCACCGTACTCCTCCGGAACCCAGGGACACAAAAAACCCTGCTCAGCAAGCTTTTTCCAAATATCTCGAGGAACAGCTTTCTCTTCTTCACATTCCTCTGATCTAGGTGCAATCTCTTTTTCAAAAAGACGCCGTACAGCATCTCTGAATATCTGATGCTCCTCACTATAACATCTCTCCAATAAAGACATGTCGAATCTCCAATCAATGTTTTTCCGGAATTGCCGGTTTGTTTTTTCTTGTAATCAAAGCTTCTTCAAGAATGTATGATGGTCGTCCAGACTTTTCCCGTGTTTTGACACAGCCCTACAGGTGCCAGATCATCTTCCAGCATTTCTTGAAACATAGTCAGTTATGTCTTTCAGAGGAGCACCGGGCAGAAATACCTCTGCCACTCCCAACTCTTTCAACCTGGGAATGTCTTGATCAGGAATTACCCCTCCTATTACGACCAAAATCTGTTCCAGCCTATTCTCACGCATCAGGTTCATGAATCGCCGCATAATCTCTACATGACCACCGCATAAAAAGCTCAAGCCCACGACATCGGCATCTTCCTGAATAACTGCCTTAATTACTGTATCAAATCTCTGCCCTGCCCCCAGGTATACCACCTCCATCCCGGCATTCCTGAGAGCGTCAGTCACTGATATGATGCCTCTATAATGATCATCAAGCCCAATCTTACCGGTTATAACTTTTACCTTCTTTCTCTCCATATAATATACCTCTCTTTTTAGACTCTAACCATGACGGCTTCATAAAAAGTCCATCTGCGGCGTTGCGCTACATCCTTCGTCGTTGCAGCGTACCTCTAAGTACGCCTCACTCCTCAGGATTTGCGCGCCTTGCATCTGGAGCTTTTTACTTTGCCATCCCAATTTTGGCTTTTTACGAGTCCGTCAATTATAAAGGGTTAAAAAGGATATTCTCTTTCACCAGCCCAATCATAATCCAGCCCGTCAACCATCCTCAATACCCCTATTATTTCACCAAATGTAGCGTTTGCCTCTATGGCATCGAAAACATGCGGCGTAAGGTTATCCTGTGTATCCTCAGCAATCTTGCGCAAATTCTCCAATGACTCCTTAACCTTCTTCTTGTCCCGCCGCTCTTTGAACTCACTGTATTCATCGAGATAAGCCTCAACATCAGACCTGTCAGGAGTGTAAATCTCCGGCTTGAAATCCTCCTCTGGAGGGATGGCGAAACGGTTCACACCGAGAACAACCCTCTCTCCACGCTCGTTCTTACTCTGCACATCCAGCAGGCTCTTTCTGAGCTCTTTTTCAACCCAATTACGCTGAAGTGCAACTATCCAACCGCCCATCTCCTCTATCTTTTCTTCCATTGACTTTATCTTCTCCTCCAGCTCGTTCGTGAGCGATTCCACATAGTACGAACCTGCAAGAGGATCAGCTACCCTGGCCACACCTGATTCATAGCGTATGACCTGCTGCGTCCTGATGGCAAGTCTCACAGCCTCTTCCGTGGGAGTAGCCCAGGCTTCGTCATAGGAAGGCAACTGTATCCCCATGCAACCGCCAAGCACAGCAGCCAGGGCACCAAGAGTCCCTCGGGCAAGGTTGACAAGGGGCTGCTGACGGGTATAATTGGACCCGGCTACATCAATGTGAAACCTGAGGCGCATAGCCTGCGAATCTGTGGCGCCAAACTCTTCTTTCATCATCCGTGCCCAAAGTCTCCTTGCTGCTCTCAGCTTTGCTATCTCCTCAAAGAAATCCCGGTCACATGAAAAGACAGGACTGAGCTTCCGGCCTATGGTGTTTATGTCAACTCCCCTTCTCAGCATCTCCCGGATCATTTCTTTGGCGCACGCCATGGTAAACGCAATCTCATGAATAGCATTACCACCGGCTTCCCGGTAATCATACGCACTGATGAACCATGCATTCCATCTGGGAAAGTTTATGAGCACATGCTCTAACCAGTCATTTGCCCACCGGCACAGGGTTGAAATTTGTCCGTTGGGGAGAAACAAATACTCGGGAATGCTGGGCAGACACCCTGGAAAGTAATAGTGCAGATGCCCACCGACAACCCTCAATTGTTTTGGGTCATAGCCCCGTCTCTTGGCGCCCAAGACATAGGCTTGTTGGACCCACGGGCCACTTGCCATAGAAAGGCTTATCTGATCCAGAGGCAAACCTTCACACAGCTCTTCCACGTCGTGCAATGTGTGCAACGATATACCGACAACGCCTACCTGACCCGCAGCCATTGGCTGATCTGGCTCGATCCCATACAGTGTTGGTCCATCCATCTCCCAGTCCAGGGCTCCCTGCCCCTGTTCCAGCAGAAACTTGAGCCTCTTATTGAAAGCCCTCGGGGTTGATAATCCCGAGATTTCTCGTATGTTCCATAATTTCCCACGGTACATGTCCTTATGATGTCCCCTGGTAAACGGGTATTGACCGGGATCTGCAATGTCTCTGTCGTAGTCTATCCCCTGTACATCTTCCGGACGGTAAAACCCTTTAACCTTTATACCAGAGGCTGTAGTAAAATCCGTCACCTTCTCGAAATACATCTGCGCAATCTCACTCAGCTCAGCCATAAAAACCTCCTTCTCTATCTAAAAATGCCGTTACAATACATTCCTATATTCATAGGTACTTATCATCATGATAATACAAGTTAATACTACTCTGACTTTCTCCATCCTGTCATAGCGATGAATTTTCCACCAACAGGATCAGCCTTGTAAACCCTCGATGAATCGCCGCCTTTATGGCTTTTGGAGCTGAAGGTAATAGGAGAAAGAAGTCCACCAGAATCATAGTTCTTAAAACTCTCCAGAGCATTTATCAACCCGTCCTCATCCAGGTCATTGCCAGCTTTCTTTAATCCATCAGCCAAAATGGCTAGAAAGCCCCACCCGTAACTAAACCCTGTACCTCTATAAGGCTTTTCTGTCCCAGGGAAGTAGCGCAGTGTGACTTCCCTCATGTTTTTTATCCCAGGACCTTCACCATACCAGGGAGATATGGCATGCACCACATACGACTGGTTTGCTACCTCACCAACCTCATTTAGACCTTCTGAAAGCATTACGCCCCAGCTATGAAAAACCGGTATCACCATTCCAAGCTTTCTCAATTCTCTAAGTAAAACAATAGCTGTAGAGGTAATTCCTCCGATATTCATCACACAATTGACCCCGTATCTCCTCAAACTCATCACCTGCGAACCAGCCTCAACCGCACCTGGCATCAGTATCTCTTGCGTTACGGGTTCTATCTTGTATTCCTTTAACCTCTGTAATGCAGCTCTCAAATCGGTCTTGCCAAGCTCGGTATCGGGACGTACTATACCAATACGGGGATTCTTCAACTTATAATCTTTGATCATATAGTCCGTAAGGGTCCTTATCTGTCCCTCATAGGTATCACAGACAATAAATAAGTACTTCTTAAACGGGTCAACGGCGAGTTCAGTGAATGTCAATACCATAGTTGGCAATTTGTCTTTTTGGAACTTCCCCCAGAGCGGCGGAAGAAAACTCGCGGAACCAGGAGCAAATAATGTAAATATTCTGTCTTTGTAAATCAACTTCTTGTATGCTGAAATAGCAGCAGGAATTGAATAGCGATCATCTTCTGCAAGAATTTTTAACTCTCTTCCGTGAATACCTCCCTGTTCGTTAACATATCTGGCGCAAGTCTGAATCCCTCTAGCTATCGGCAGTGTGACGCTGACAGCCGGCCCGGTATGATCCACAATCAAGCCTATTTTTATCAACTTATCCGTTACTCCCCTGACATCCTCCGCCTGACTCAAGGAACTGCCAATGAAGGAAATACTTACTAACAATCCAATTAACAATAATACATTCATTTTTACCTTCATAAAAATCCCCCTTTTTTATTTATCAATTAGCATCTAGCTTACATTCGACCCTTGCTGGCCTCGGTGTCTGTATACCATCGGATACTTCCTTAACTTTAATTTCCTTCAACTATACTCTTACATATCACAGACCCTATTCTGAAAATTTTCTCCATCCTGTTATTGCAATAAACCTTTCTTTTTTTAAATCTGCCTTTACAAATGTAGCATATTCTCCTCCTTTATGGCTTTTGGAACTAAAACTAACCGGACCACTTATGCCCTCCGTATCGAATACCTGTCGTCTTCAAGGAGAACCTTTACTTTCCTCCCATTGATTCCCCCTTTATCATTTATATACTTGAAGTAATTCCTGGCTCCAAAGACATAGGGAATAAAAGTCTCAGAAACTGGTCCTGTCATGTCCGCTATTGTTCCTATCTTTATAGTATCATCAGTTACACCTCTAACCTCTTTTGCCTGAATTATTGTCTCTGTGATGAAAAAAATAAATCCTGCCAATAGAATAGATACGAATATTCTGCTCTTTGTCTTCATAATCCGCCTCCTTTGTTAATATTAGAAGCACCCAAGCTCGCTACCCACCATTTGCTCGTGTAGCCCTTCATAAACTAAAGTTTTGGCGTTGTTGATGATATGCAAAACCTTACGCAACCATCAGTCCTTAAAAGCTGGCTCTCTGAACTCAGTAATCGGTATAAAGGTCTGATTTTCTATGTCCACTTTATACAAGGTGCCCATTGTTCCGCCTTTATGATTATTCTTGCTGTAACTCACGGGACCTGCAATTCCACCGGTACTAAAGTGCTTAAAGGTTTCGTAAGCCTCAACCAGTGTATCAGGATTTAGATTTTTGCCAGCCCTTTTTAGCCCTTCTGCACATATCATTGAAGTGAGCCAACCCTGTGTATAACTTCTTACCATCCGCTTCGCCTCGGGATAATATTTCTTGGTAATCTTTCTCAGTTGAACCATTCCAGTGGTATTATCACTCCAATAACCCATCGGGCTTACCGCCAAGCTATCCTTCATGGCATCTCCGGTAACTTTTATATTGTCCTCGTCACTGACATAAAATGTTCCAATGACCTTACTTCTTAAACCGTATTTCTTCGCAGCTTTAAAGAAAGAAATTAGGCCGGCAAAGCCATTATGAAGGATTATATAATCCGGATTTTCTTTCTTCAAAACCAATACCTGGGAAGTTGCATCGATTTCTCCAAGGTTAATTACTGTCTTATTGCTGAATTTCAAGTTGTAGTTTATAAGATACTTTTCTGCAGCCTGCAAACCGTTTTTACCGAACTCATTATCCGGGTAGACAAAGGCTATTTTCGGGTTTTTTGCCTTCAGGTCCTTCATGATATAATCTATGCCAAGCTTTATCGTGTCATCATAACCAGCTGTTGGTGTAAATATATATCTCTTCACTGGAGTCGTTATTGCCTCTGTGAGGCTCACGGGTATTACAGGAACCTTATGCTTCTCAATCTGGCTCAGGAGGGCAAATATCTGACCTGTACCTCCGGCAAAGAGAACGGACAGAACTTCATCTCTAAAGACCAATTTCTTGAAAGCAGCAATAGCACCGGGAATTGTATAGTGATCATCCTCAACAATGACCTTCACATTTCTACCATTGATACCCCCCTGATCATTGATGTGTCTAAAGTATGTCTTTGAGCCATTGGTTATGGGGATGCTAAGATTGGCAACTATTCCCGTCTGATCTAAAATAACCCCTATCTTTATGGTATCATCGGTAACACCCCTGACCTCCCCGGCACGGGAGAGTGAGGTTATAAAAAAGGTTAGCACAATTAATAAAACAATAATACCTATCACAAGATTTATTTTATACATGGCGGCCTCCTTTTAGGTTCGTTTCTGAGACAATGTTTCACTTTAATCTTCTCACCTAGTCAAAACTCTGCTCTGTTCTCTTGATAATTGAATCCTGTAATCCCTTGCTCAGATCCACAAAGTAGGCACTGTAACCCGCTACCCTGACTATAAGATCCTGGTAGTTCTCTGGATTCTTTTGAGCAGCTAAGAGGGTTTCACGATCCACAACATTGAATTGTATATGACTTATACCCAAATCCGCCCACGTTTTTAAGTAACTTAGAAAAGTCTGCTTCATATCCCCGTCGAATACTGAAGGCAAAAACTTCTGGTTGAGAAGGTGATTATACGTCTTCTCCGTACTTATCTTGCTGGCTGACTTCAGAACCGCCGTAGGACCTTTATGATCTCCCCCTTGAATTGGAGCTAGCGTCGAATCCGCAAAAGGATCTCCATCTCTTCTCCCATCTGGCGTCGCAGGGGTGTCATGGGCCAACCCATACGTGGCCGAAACGCCGCTTCCGTCCCCCTTTAAGCGATTCCCAAACCGATCCGTAAATTCAGCTAGAACCTCGGAAGTCCTGTGATGAACTTCGACGGCAATTTTATCGGAATAATCATCGTCATTTCCGTATTTGGGCGCCTGTATCACCATCTGCCGTATATCCTCAAACCCCTCCCAGTTGCTGTCCATTGCCTTGATGAGTTCCTCCATAGAAACCCTTTTGTCTTCAAACACAACCTTCTTAACCGCTGTAATCGAATCGGCCACATTGGTCGGACCGATAATTACAGCATAAGTACTGATCATAGCTGGATATGCCCATTGCCTGGTGTCCTTGCCCTGTTCGATGCATCCGTCTAAGAGGGCAGAATGAAATGGTCTCGGGAGATATTTCTCGTAGAGAGAACGACAGGTATTTTCTAGCCTAACAAATTTCCCCACGAAAAAGCGGACTTGTTCCAAGTAGGCATCCATCAGATCTTCTGCCGATTCAAAGGTTCTGGGATCAGGAGTCGGTGCTCCGTATTGTTCCCCTGTCTCGGGATTTATCCCCTGGTGGAGAGCCCACCACAGGCACTTAGGAAGTACAAAATACGCAAACATTCTACGCAGCATGTTTTTTCCAGGGATTTCGATATAGACACATGCAATCATATTATAGTCTCGGGCATCTTCAAGGGGAACACCCCATTTCTCCAATGTTGGAATCAATGATTTGTCGTTAAAAAAGGACGGATACCCTATGCCTGTACTGACAACATCGGTTGCTTTTGAAAGAAGTTCGTCTGGTGTACCATCATGATACCGCAGTGCAATACTCGGCTCCAGTAGTCTCATAGTCTTGGCCGTCTCGAGAACCAAATATGTCATCTCATTGGTAACATCTCTCCCTTTCTCGTCAACACCACCAAGTGTAATTGCCTGAAGGGAGGCAACACCTCCATAAACGCTGGATATCATAGGCGAGTAGATTAGACCCATCTCCTGAAACTTCATCCATAAAAGCTGCATGAGTTCCAGTGCCTCGTCCCTGGTTATTCTGCCGGCATGTAGATCTCTTTCATAATAAGGCCCAAACACTTTATCAAAGCGCACTCCAATGCCTAATGTGGAAAATTCTATGTAGCTCACGACATGAATCAAATAGAATGATTGAAGGGCTTCAAGTAGCGACCGAGGTGGATTCTCGGGAACCCATTGACACGTCTCCGCAATTTCCTCCAATCGTTTCTTATCGGCTGGATCTATAGCCTTTGAAGCCATCTCACGGGCTTTCTCAGCATAACGGTTTGCAACCCTCACAACCGCTTTCAGAGAGATGATAACCGCCTGAAGAAACTCCTTCTGATCGATGTAGTCCAGAGGAACTGTTCGATCGATCTCTATGAGCCGATCCTCTGCCTCCTTGATTATCCCTTTCAGACCAACCCTAAGTACCTTTTCATAATTGGGGACAACCCCTTCAGACCAGTGACTGAACATAAATGTCCCCTCGTATCTCCAGTACTTGCTCAGCTCATCTCCCGTAAACATCGCTTGCTGCCGGTCGCTAAGCGATTTTCCATTCCAGTACTCGCAAAGCTCTGCTAACTCTCTTCTACCAGCGTCATCGAGCAGCGTCTGACCGTCTTCACCGGTCACCATCCTCTTCACGGAGCGCCAGTTCTGATCTATACCGTAGTAGAGGCCTTCAGGGGTAGAGGCATGATTACCGACGATTCTCTCCCAATCCTGAATATAAAGATCCATTTTGGTCAGGATATTTGCCAAAGCCTTAGCCCTTCGTATAACCATAGGCTCTCCGTCTGTCTCTTTATATGACTCGGTGAGAAGACGCGACCTCTGCAAGTCTAATTTGATCTCAGGACGATACATTCCTCGTGCTGCATCATCTTTTTCAGTTCCCGCTCGAACATTGCGAACTGCCTTTGAAACAAGTTTGCTCTTTAAGTATTCTATTTTGTTATCCATTTTTTCATCCTCTTCTAAGACCTTTGAATCTATGATAAAATGTACAAAATCTTTTTGATGTTATATATAATCTTCCTCTCAAACTTTTCTGTTCTTACCATTCCCCGAATTCGTTATAAATAACATAGCCCTCATTTTATTTCTGGAGTCTTTCTCCAATCCGTAATTGGGATAAATTTCCCGCTTTCCGGATTGGCTCTGTAAAGCTTTGTATGATGTACCCCTTGATGGTTTGTAGGGGAAAAGCTGATCGGACCGGAAAGTTCTCCGGTATCCATATCTCTTATACTTTCCAGGGCAATTAACAAACCCCCGGTGTTCAGTTCTTTCCCGGCCCTTTTTAGTCCTTCGTAAAGGACGGTAGCAAAAAGCCAGCCTGCAGTATAAAACTTATTGCGATATGGCATCTCAGTGCCAGGATTATACTTGAGAGTGGTCCTTCGCATCTCTTCCACGCCCTTTCCGTCATCATACCAGGAAGAGAAGGGAGCACCGCCTATATAATTCTTCGATGCATTGCCTCCCATTCCTAATATATCTTCCGTAGTTGACATCATGGTTCCATAGACAGGAATGTTAAGACCAAATTTACTTAAATCTCTGAGTAACAACACAGTGCCTGGTGCACCATGGTGTATTAGAATATGGGTTGAATTATTCCTTTTGATACTCATCACCTGGGAGGTAACATCGAGGGAGCCCAGGCTTATTACCTCGGCTTTGAGATTAAAATTGAAAAACTTGGCATATTTCTGGACAGATCTAAAGGCTACTTTGCCCGACTCTGCATCGTAATATACAAATGTTATATCGATCTTCTTGGTTTTGAGAACGTTTACGATATAATCTAAGACCACTCCCCACTGATCGCTATAGGGATTGAAGGGCATAAATACATGCCTTTTTAACGGATTCACCGCAGCCTCATCAGGAGCTCCGGTTAAGTTTGGAACCTTCAGTTTTTCTATCTGTCCAAAGAGTGCCCTTGCTCCACCTACGTTGGCAGGCCCAAACAAGGCAAATATCTCATCTTTGGAGAGGAGCTTCTTAAAAGCAGCTATACAGCTAGGTATGGAATAGCGGTCATCCTCAACTATCAATTTTATTTTCCTCCCGAATATTCCGCCCTTATCGTTGACATCTCTTGTGTAATTTCTGAAGCCCGTGGTTATCGGTACTGTTATATCCCCTGCAATAGGCCCTGTTTGATCCAATATGGCTCCAATCTTTATCGTTGTACCCGTAACACCCCTGATCTCTTCTGCATAAGCAGATACGTTCCCTAAAAGGACCAGGATTGAAACAAAAGTAACCATCCTTAATAAAATATATCTCTTTTTCATAATGCCCTCCTAATATAACTTATTATGGTTTCAAGTGTACCTTATGCATCTGTCGCTTTAATGGACAGCTCAGTGAGCAGCCTTTCTCCAGTCACCGACGGGAATGAGTTTATTGTTTTCAAGATCGGCTTTATACATCCTCAAATACTCCCCGCCCATACGCTCATTGGTGCCGTATGTAATATATCCGCTAACCCCTCCTGTATCAAAGTTTTTAAAGGTTTCCATGGCAGCTACAAGGGATTCGCTATCCAGATTCCTGCCAGCCCTTTTCATTCCTTCCTCCAGGATCATGGCACAGAGCCAACCTTTAGAATAATTCTTGCTATAGTCCTTCTTCTTGGGATTCAGTTTCAAGGTGATTTCCCTCAGTCTAGCCATACCCGGTGTATCGTCATACCAGGAACTATAGCTATTAACTCCATAGTAGTTATTTGCAGCTTCTCCTGAACCCTTAATGACATCCTCATTACAGGTCCAGCCCGTCCCTAATAACGTAACGTTCAATTTAAATTTCCTTGCCTCTCTCAAGAAGCAGATAGCCCCGGCAACAACCTGAACTACTATCACATGAGTCACTTTATCCCTCTTTAATAACATTACCTGAGAACTTGCCTCTAATGCTCCCATATTAAGCACTTCAGGATATATGTCGACCCCGTAGTGTTTTGCACTCTTCTTGGCCTGCTCCAGGTTAGTCTTTCCGAATTCTACATCAGGATAGACTATGCCAACTCTGGGATTCCTGGCACTTAAATCCTTCATCATGAAATCAAAGAGCACTTTGATCTCTTCTGAATATCCGGCTGCAGTACAGAAGACATATCTCTTAGGTGGTATATACATAGATTCTGCCTGAGAAGCAGCAATAGTGGGAACCTTTAATTTTTCGATTTGAGGGAATAGGGCAATTGTCCCACCTGTTGATGATGCCCCAAACATGGCAAGTATATTATCTCTGAATACAAGCTTTTTAAAGGCTGCTATATCACCGGGAATGGTATAACGGCTGTCCTCGTAAATATTTTTTATCTTCCGGCCATGGATTCCTCCCTGGTTATTTATATACTGCATATAATTTTTATAACCTTCAAGAACAGGCAGAAATATATTAGCTATGGGGCCTGTCAAGTCTGCAATTACTCCTATCTTGATGGTATCATCAGTTACACCTCTCACCTCTTTTGCCTGAATTATTGTCTCTGTGATGAAAAAAATAAATCCTACCAATAGAATAAATACGAATACTCTGCTCTTTGTCTTCATAATCCGCCTCCTTTTAATTTAGGTGATTGTAAAAGATTTGGCACCATAATATAATGGTGTCATGGACATAAAATCATTCGAACATACCGTAAAGACTGAGAATATAGCTTGGCGGTTTTTAGTAAAGTTGTGTTGGAAAAAC